>JBDTTC010000279.1:0-2636 GCA_039930825.1 Arenimonas sp. | reverse complement strand
AAGATTAAGTAATGAACTGGTGAAATAATTGCACTGCGTCATACTGAACTTGTTTCAGTATCTGCCATCAGTTTTATTTTTCCTTTATCCTCAATGCTTTCAATAATACTTTCGCACATTCCCGTACGGTCGCGCCTGTCGTCATTACGTCATCCACCAACGCAATATGTCCGGGCATAGAGCGGCTATTCACCACGAATGCATTGCTCAAATTATGGCGACGCTGCTTGGCATCAAGATAACTTTGTGCCGCCGTATTGCGCGACCTGGACAATAAATCCGTTCGCAATGGAATGGATTTCTGCTTCGCAATCATTTTCGCTAACTCGAGTGCCTGATCGAAGCCGCGCTTTCTCAATCGGGCTGAATGCAATGGCACGGGCACCAGAGCGTCCGGAATTTCGCAATCAAGCGTGTTTCTGCAAAACAATTCGGCCAATAAGCGGCCAGCGGCTAAATCCTGATGAAATTTCAGTCGTGGTATCAGGGTCGATAGCGGCGCGTGATATTGCAGAGGTGCAACTGTTGCCTGGAATGGTGGTTCCTGTTTGATACAAAAAGCACAGGCAATTGCGGGTGCCGACAAGGGCAACGCACAACGCGGGCAGGCGACCCGGTTCCTAGGTAGTTCGCGCCAACAGACATCGCACAAGTCGATATCGCCCATACCAGGCTGATCGCAAAGTAGGCAATGTGCCGGTAACAGCGACCAAGCGAGCATTTTGCGAATGCGGTCTACTTTTTTCAGCAGCTTTGGGTTGACAGGAAAGTCCATGCTGACCAGACTGCCCGTCTTTACAATGCTTTGCTGTCAGGGAATGCCTATGTCTGCTGTCATCCGAAATGACTGGTCGCGCGAAGAAGTGCTGACCCTGATGAATCTGCCATTTCCGGACTTGATGTATCGCGCCGGCCAAGTGCACCGCGAACATTTCAATCCGCAGGAAGTCCAGGTCTCCACTTTATTGTCGATCAAGACCGGCGGTTGTCCTGAAGACTGCGCCTATTGCCCGCAGGCTGCCCGTTACAACACCGGCCTGAAAGCCCATAAATTGCTGAGTCTTGACGAAGTCATCGAAAAAGCCACGCAGGCGAAAAATGCTGGCGCGACCCGCTTCTGCATGGGTGCCGCCTGGCGTTCGCCGAAAGACAAAGACGTCGCTAAAGTGGCCGAGATGATTGGCGCAGTAAAAGCGTTAGGTCTTGAAGCCTGCGCGACACTGGGCATGCTGAGCCCGCCACAGGCCGATACGCTCAAACAAGCCGGTCTGGATTATTACAACCACAATCTGGATACCGCACCGGAAGAATACGGCGACATCATCAAGACTCGCGATTATCAGGATCGTCTCGATACTTTGGAAAACGTTCGCCATGCCGGTTTGAAAACCTGCTGCGGCGGTATTGTCGGCATGGGTGAAACCCGCGAGCAACGCGCGAATTTATTGCACAGCTTGGCAACACTGCCGGAACACCCAGGCTCGGTGCCGATCAATCGTCTGGTACAGGTTGAAGGTACGCCCTTGCATGGCACCGCATTACTAGACCCGTTCGAATTTGTTCGCACGATTGCCGTAGCCCGCATCATCATGCCGAAATCAATGGTGCGTTTATCGGCCGGCCGCGCCGAAATGAATGAAGAACTGCAGGCCCTGTGTTTCCTGGCCGGTGCCAATTCGATTTTCTATGGCGAAAAATTATTGACTACCGGCAATCCGGATGTCGAAGCCGACCAGGCCTTGTTCGCACGCCTTGGTTTGCGTGGCATGCCCTTGGTCGAAGAAAGCAAAACCGTGCACGCCGATGTATTGTGCAGCGACAAAACCCAATCCTGCGCAGCATAAGATCATGGTCCGCATTCTGATCAACGATAAAGTCAAAGCCGAGAAGCAGACGCGCATCAATACGCAGTCTGTTCGTCAGCGCCGGATTATCCAGGCACGCGACGGCGTTATCGTGAAATGCGACGGCAAGGAACTGGTTAATTTCAGCAGCAATGATTATCTGGGCCTGTCGCAGCATTTGGATGTCGTTTCGGCATTGCAGGAATCTGCCGCCTATCACGGTGTTGGCAGCACTGGTTCAGCCTTGGTCTGCGGTTATCACCAGGAACATGCCAGTCTGGAAAAAGAAATTGCCGAATGGCTGGGCTATGAAAAAGCCCTGTATTTCGGCAGCGGTTATCTCGCCAATCTGGCGGTGATGCAAAGCCTGCTCGGTGCCGGTGATGTCTGCGTTCAAGACAAGCTAAACCATGCTTGCCTACTTGATGGCGCGCGTTTGGCGTATTGCGAATTGAAACGCTATCCACATGTCGATGTGTCGGCCGCATTACGCCAACTCAGCAGTCATCGTGATGGTGCCGCGATGCTGGCAACCGATTCGGTATTCAGCATGGATGGCGATATCGCGCCGCTGCGCGATCTGGTTTTATTGACACGCACGCAAGACGCCCTGTTGTATGTTGATGATGCACATGGCATCGGCGTACTGGGCCCTGATGGTCGCGGTAGTGTTGCCGCTGCAAAACTAACCAGTAAGGAAGTGCCTTTACTGGTGTTGCCGATGGGCAAAGCATTCGGCGGGCAAGGCGCTATGCTTTGCGGAAGCGAAGCGATCATCGGTCACATCTCGGA
>JBDTTC010000278.1:0-2416 GCA_039930825.1 Arenimonas sp. | reverse complement strand
TCATAGTCGCCTCAGATTAAAACCAAACAGCAGGAAGCCACCATCCGCTGCCGTGGCAGCGAGGTGGGATGGGAAAAGTAGGGAGCATGCACTGAGAGTTAGAGAAGTCGTGCGGTAGAAAAGGCTGCTGCAGAAAAGTCAGCAAGCGGATGGGAAGCGGTAAACACGGAACGTCGTTCGGGCATTCAACTCTCCTGTGGTCAACAATTAAAACTTCATCGGGTCCATGATTGCATCTAAATTCAAGGCATCGCAAAACTCGAGAAAATCGTCACGCAACGCAGCAATATGGGTGTCGGCCGGTACACCGATGGTCAATTGGGCGGTAAACATTTCGGCACCGGTCTGCATGGCTCGATAGCGTGAACTGTGCATGTTCTCGATCGTGATGCCTTGGCGATCGAAAAAATCTGCCAGATTAAACAGAATTCCAGGTTTGTCGGCTGCGACTACTTCAACAATATACGGCAGTAAATTAGACTGCATGGCTTTCGGGCCAGTGCGGTACCAAACCAGTTTCAGGCCTTCTTCACGCTCGAGTTTGACCATTTGTGCCTCGAGCTTGGCGATGGCATCCCAGGAGCCGATCGCCAAGGCAGTCACGGACACATCGCGTCCTACGGTGGTCAAGTGGGCGTCCACCATATTGCAGCCGGATTCTGAAATTCGCCGGGTTACAGTGAGCAAAGGAGATTGCGGATGCGTGGTGTAAGCGCTAATCAATAGATGATTTTCGTTTGCGGTGGGACGTGGTGTTGGGTCAGCAGTCAATGCAGGTATCCGGATGCGTCGCATGAGTTACAGGCGGCTAGAAAGATGGCCCAGCATACTGTCCGAATGTTGCCGCCTGCAAGTTATTAATGATGCGATTGCTCGATGCGCATATTTGTTCACAAATCGCTACAATATCGGCTCTCACAATTACGAGGCCGCCATGCAGCTATCTGGCAGCATAACTGCGCTGATTACTCCCTTTGATGCCGCCGGTGCAGTTGATTTCGCTGCATGGCAACGTTTGCTTGAATGGCAAATCAGATCCGGAATCGACGCTATCGTGGTAGCCGGCTCGACAGGCGAAGCGGCAGCGCTGACGGACGATGAGTACAGCGCGCTGATTCGCAGCGCAGTGGTGCAAGTTGCTGGCCGCATTCCGGTACTTGCTGGTACCGGTCAATCAAATACTGCGAAAACGATTGCGCAAACGCGTTTGGCCAAAAGCAGTGGTGCAGATATTGCGCTTGTAGTGACTCCGCCATATGTAAGACCAACGCAAGCTGGTTTGATCGAGCACTATCAAATGGTGGCTGATGAAGGTGGTTTGCCGGTCGTTCTTTATAACGTCCCCGGTCGAACAGGTTGCGACATGCAACCGGCAACTGTGGCCGTTCTGTGTATGCATCCGAACATTATCGGTTTGAAGGAAGCACGGGGTGATGAAGAGCGCTGGAATGCGCTTTATCCGCTTGGCTCCGCGCACTTTGCCCTTCTGAGTGGCGATGATGCGACTTGTGTTCGCATCATTCAGGGGGGGGGTAGCGGCGTTATTTCGGTGGCGTCGAACGTCGTGCCAGGAACTTTTAGCAGGATAAGCCGTCTTTTACAGGCTGGCGAAGCCGAAGAAGCGGTAGCTTTGGATCGCCATTTGCAGGGTTTGTATGACTTTCTGGGTTGTGAGCCCAATCCAATACCGGTCAAAGCCATTTTGACCCACTTGGGTTGCGGTATCGGCCTGCGTTTACCATTAATGCCGCTTTCTGCGGCTTATGGTGAAAATGCGGAAAGCATGACAGCGCTCTGTAAAGCGTTAGAATTGCCACTTGCTTGAATTAGTTTGAATTGAAAATAACGGCTTCGTGCCATCAGGAGAAGAATCCAATGATCGTTTCACCTCGCGTTACGCGTTCGCTTGTCTGGCTGACATTAGCCATGGTTTTGGTGTCGGCTACGACTGGCTGCAGCTGGCTTAAAAAACGCGTCGGTTACGGAAACAGCAAGCAAACCGCTCCATTGGAAATTCCTCCGGGTCTGGATGCACCTAGTACCGCCAATGCCCTGATCGTTCCAAATGTCGAAGGGACGACGGTACGCGGGGAAGCAGCTGTTGAAACTTTCACTGTAAACGATTCTCTAGAAAGCACCTGGCGCCGCATGGGTCTGGCCTTGAATCGTATTGAAGGCGTCACCGTTACCGGCAGCGCACAGGCATTGGGTAGTTACGACGTCCGCTATCAAGGTTTGAATTACCTGATTCGGGCAGAAAACGCCGGCGAAACGACGCGTATTACGGCGTTCACTTCGGAAGGTGCCGCAGCGGCAAATTCACCTGCAGGGCGTTTACTGGGTATTCTGAAATCCCGACTGAATTGATTCCAGGTAGATAAGATAAAAAAAGCGCCTACGGGCGCTTTTTTTGTAT
>JBDTTC010000277.1:0-1541 GCA_039930825.1 Arenimonas sp. | reverse complement strand
AGTTACGCTTTTTGTCGGCATGCTTATCGGGCTGCTTCATAAAAACACTCGAAAGCTTATTTATAAAATCCAGCGCCTTTCATTCAAAAAATCATAATCAGGGCGGCAGCTTTCGGCGACTTTCGCCGCTTCACCACTCAGTGTATTTTCCCGCGCACGCCAGCTTTCAAAACCCGTCGATGCTTCGACGGCGGCATACCAATAGGGTGCCCAGATGCCGTCGCTATCTCGGGGGCCGGCAGGCCAATGCAGCATGCGGTCGGTAAATTCGATGCCCAAATAATCGCAAAGCGCGCGAAGATATTTCTCAGGCGCTCGTAAAAAATCACCGGCATCAATAATCGGCGGCGCACTACCACAAGCCTTTGCTATCTCATCGTAGAGTTTACGCTGTTGCGGTATGCCAATATCTCCTGGGGTCACCGTGGCGCGACTTTTTACATAAGACGCCACCACTTCGGCGGGATCACGAATTAGCAAAATATTGGTCAGCTTTGGAATCCAATCGCGCTCGTAATTCGGCAACAAATGATGCGTCATATGTTTTTGATACCAGACGAGCCGATGCTTAGGTGAGTCGCTTAGAAGATCTAAGATTACTTTTTTGTAATCGGTTTCACCGGCTGCAATTACTTCTGCACGACCCGGATGATCCAGTTGTGTATCGGACAGGAATGCAGCGTAAAGTGGTTCGTCAGAAACATCGCAATCACCGCGATTTTCCCAGGCACGCATCATCGCGGTCGAAATATTTCTAGGGCCGCTCCACATCGCGACACGTAGTGGGGTAGCCATCAGTTTGCATGTCCGCGTTTTGCAATGTCATGCATCACTAAAGCTTTATAGAGTGCTTGCAGTTTCTCTACCATCGGTCCGCGACCCTCGCGTATTACACGACCGTCAATGGTATGCACGGGTGCCAGACCGGCAAATGTCCCGGTAACGAAAGCTTCTTCGGCACTGTAGACTTCGGTGAGGCTGAAGTTTTTTTCGTAGGCCGGAATACCGGCTTCGCGGCAGACTTTCAACACGTTGGCACGTGTGATTCCGGACAGGCAGTAATCGCCGGTTGATGTCCATACTTCGCCTTTTCGTACGATGAAAAAATGCGTCGAGTTACAGGTAGCAACAAATCCATGCGGGTCAAGCATCAGCGCTTCGTCTGCGCCAGCTTCGGTCGCCTGTATACAGGCCGTAATGCAATTGAGTTTGCTATGCGAATTGAGTTTTGGATCTTGCACATCCGGTGTGCCGCGACGTACGTGCACGGTGAATAATTTTAGACCTTGATCATGCACTTCCGGTCTTGGCGTTTTGAATTCAGGAATAATGACAATTGTCGCCGAGCCAATGGTTGCGCGCGGGTCTTGATAGGGCGTGCGCTTCACGCCGCGCGTTACCATCAGACGAATATGCGCACCGTCACGCATCTCATTGGCAGCCAAAGTCTTGTAAATGGCAGCAGTCAATGCTTCACGATCAAGCCCGATGTTCATCGCGATGATCTTCACGAACGAACAGCGGTTGATCGTCGAGATTCT
>JBDTTC010000276.1:0-3111 GCA_039930825.1 Arenimonas sp. | reverse complement strand
CGGCATAAAGCACGGTTAACATGGCTGAAAAACCCAAGCCTCTAATATAACTTTTCATCACGGAACTTAAATATACAAACAGCAAGCCAATCGAAGCGGTACTTGCAATCAGGTACGAAACAAGAAAATCGGTTTTTTCGCTCAGGCTTAGCAGTAGCAAAAAGAAAATTGTCAGGCTCATGCCTACCAGAAGATATTGAATTGGATGGATGGCGAGTTGCTTGATAATTTCAAACATGAAAAATGCGACGAAAGTCAGTCCGATAAACAGGAACGCATGATCCAACGCACGTTGGCTGATCAGGTAAATATCGACCGGTTCAATCAATGCCACATCGAGACTATCGAGCGACAATGCTTCCCATCCCTCGCTATATTGCGATTGGGCGCTGGTCGATAAAGACGAGATGTCCCATACCGCATTGAAATTCGTGTCGGTAATATGATGCGAGCGCGGCGAATGCTTTCCGCCAAAACTCGGATGCTGCCAGTTTGATTTCATTTCAACATGGTTATTTTCCGCGATCGGCACAATCGATAACGACTCTGTGCCTGCTAATGTGAATTCCATATTCACCGGCAAGGACTTCGACTCTCCCGACACAAGCATCGGGATCACAGCATGCACGCCGGGATATTTGTTATGTGAACCTGCGCCTTGCTCGAGCTTCAATGGCAAACCCGACAAGCTGAGTACTGGCTTGCCGATTAGTCCACGAACATCGCTAACCATCAGGCTAAGATAGGGCTTACCCATCGTTCGTTTTATGCCGTCATCCTGAAATGTCGGCACCACAAAATCGAATTGCGAATTCAATTTTCCCTGCCATTCGTAGACCCGAACCTTGTGGATGCCACGCTCCCTGTTCGACGTAACTACGTTACCCGTAATGTCCATTGTTTTCGGGTAGAACAGCCAATGTTTGTCACGCCTTTCATTTCTTGTTTCGAATAGGCCTTGCTCGTTTTTCTTGGTTACCGCTTCTTCTTCGACAAATGGGACCACAAGAACAGGGCCGGCAAATTTTTGCTGGCCGGCATGGGTAGCAATCACTGACCTGATTGCCTCTGCCCGATAACTTTCGCGCTTGCTGATGACGCCGCCAATCATGAATAGCACTACCAATAGCAATAGTGAAATAAATCCAATGATCAGGCCTTTAATGACAAAACTAAACTGCGACATAACATCTCCAGGTTTGAATACCTGCTCAGCTTAGGTACTGCCTGTGTGCAACGAATGCAGCCTGTGTGTAGTGAAGGTGAAGTTATTTTGCGATTGAAAAACTCGCCAACACACCGCCTTCAGGCTGATTCACGAGCGTGATATCGCCATCGTGTGCAAGCGCCACTTCCTTGACGAAGCTCAAGCCCAGACCGCTGCTGCGCTGGCCCGTATCGGGCCTGGGCAAGGAATAGAAACGCTCGAATAAACGCGGCGCTGCATAATCGGGAATACCGACACCCTGATCCCGAATTTTAATGACATAGTGGCTTGGGCTGGATTCGATCGCTATTTTTATTACTCCATTCAGAGGTGAAAAATCGATCGCGTTATCCAGCAGGTTTTGCAGCGCCTGGGTCAGAAGGAATGCATCTCCATGAGCGGTGGATTCGCCAATCAAGTCTTCACATATAAGCCTGATTTTTTTGTCGTTGAGCTTTTTGTTGGCGCCTTGTTCAAAACCGGCTACCACCTGATCACATAGTCCTGCAAGATTTACCGGTTTCTTTTCAAATTCATTCTGCCGATATTCCACCGATGCCAATGCCAGCATCTTGTCAATCATTTCGGACAAACGCAGTGATTGGGTCTTGATGTTATCCAGAAACCTTATTCGGTCGGCTTCGGCGGGATTTTCTTCCAGAATTTCCGAAGCACCGCGAATGGCAGCAAGTGGGCTCTTCATTTCGTGCGTCAGCGTTTGCACATATTGTTCCACGTATTGCTTGCCGTCGAGTTTTTTGCGCATGGTATCCAGCGCATCACCAAGCTCGCCCATTTCGTTGCGGCCCAAATCCGGCAATACTGCGCGCTCGCCAACTGCAACTGCCTTCGCGTATTTTCCTAGACGATCAAGCGAGCGGGTAAACCAGAAAGTTACCACCAAGCCAATTAGAAACGATGCCGCAATAAGGACCGAACCTTGTTTAAGGATATTTTTTTGGCTCTTGTCGATAAAAGGTTGAATACTGGCATTCGGATTGGCGACCGAAAGTACCCCAAGCAATTTATCGCCATCCATGATCGGTGCCGCTACGTACATGACGGTACTGCGCTCGTCCTTCGGGTCATTGCGGGTCGAGCGCGCACCGTATTTTCCATGCAAAGTTAGATAGATATCGTTCCAGCGTGAATAGTCCTTGCCCACGACAAGATTGTCGGAATCGTAAATTACCTGGCCTATATCGTTGGTAATAATGATCCGGTAATTGAAAACCTCTTTCATGTAATCGGAAATACCGGCCTTGTAGCGTGAAGTTTTTGCCGCTTTTATTGGCGTCGAGAACTCGCCATTCGCAATGACGTTATTTTTGACATCCTTGGCCGCCAGTTGCGCCAGCACGTTCGCTGTATCCACCAGGCTCGATTCCATCGATTGGCGCACGCCGGGCTTCACCTGATTGACGAACACCTGCAGAATAAAATACGCCGCCAAACCGACGATTAGGAAGTAACCCAGAAATATTCGGTAACTGATTTTCATCAATTAATACTTATGGAGTAACCCATCCCGCGATGGGTTTGCAAGACATCGGCTTCATCAATCGCACGCAGCTTTGCCCGCAGCGTTTTGATATGGGTATCGACCGTACGGTCCGCCGTTTCCAAAGCATCTACCCAGATGTCCTGCATCAATTTAGCACGCGAAAATACTGCGCCCGGCCTTGAGAGTAGCGCCGCTAGCAGCAAGTATTCATACCGAGTCAAATTCAGTATTTGCCCCATATATTCAATCCGCTGTCCTGGCGAATCATGCTTGAATCGTGATGGCGCACTATTACTGACTGTTTTTTCAAGCACGGCATTGCGACGCAGGCAGACGCGAACCCGGGCCACCAATTCGCGCGGCGAAAAGGGCTTGACCATATAGTCATCGGCACCCATTT
>JBDTTC010000275.1:0-4872 GCA_039930825.1 Arenimonas sp. | reverse complement strand
CAAAATCGCGATGCCTTTGCAATGCGTTTTCAAGTTCGACGGCATCGACATAATTCAAACCGCGCGCGATTCGATATCGAGTCAATGCATCCTGCGGCAAACTATGCGTTTGCTCATCGCGAAGCATCTGCACGCGATTCTCGACACGACGCAAAAACAAATAGGCATCTTTCAATTTTTCAGCCGTCGATCCCGCCAAATGCCCTGCCTCTACCAATGCTTCCATGGCGTTTAATAAGGACCGTTGGCGTAAGCCGGGTTCGCGACCGCCGTGTATCAATTGCAATGCCTGTACCAGGAATTCAATTTCGCGAATACCGCCGGGCCCAAGCTTCAAATGATCGGCGAGTTCACGCTTTTCTACTTCTGCGGCAATCATCGCTTTCATTTCACGCAAGCCATCAAGTGCGGTGTAATCGAGATAACGGCGATAGACGAAAGGACGCAGCGATTCAAGACATTGCTCACCTGCCTCGATATCGCCTGCCACTGGCCGCGCTTTTACCCAGGCATAACGTTCCCAATCACGGCCTTCGGTTTGGAAGTAGTGCTCCATCGCGGAGAAACTCAATGCCAAACGCCCCGAGTTGCCATAAGGACGCAGACGCAAATCGACGCGATGCGAGAAACCATCGCCAGTGATATCACCCATTAATTGCGCCAGACGCTGGCCCAGTCGGGTGAAGTAGGCTTCGCTGTCCAGACTGCGTGCACCGTCACTTTCACCTTGTTGCGGATAGGCATAAACCAGATCAACATCGGAAGAAAAATTCAGCTCTCGACCACCGAGTTTTCCAAGCCCGAAAACGACAAAAGCTTGCGCTTCGCCTATCGCATTTTTTACCTGTCCATATCGCTTTACAAACAGTTCTGAAATAGCACGCACGGATTCCTGCAACGCAATATCGGCAACTTCACTGATGGTGGACAAGCTGGCTTCGACATTATCGAATTCATGCAGATCACGCCAGATAATCCGCGTTGACTGCCATCTACGCCAGCGCCTCAGCTGCTGCGGCCACTGATTATCATCATCGGAGAATTCCAGTGCCGGAATATCGCTTGCTTCAAGCTGGCTCCAAGAATCGGGTTGCTGGCAGAGAGTATCGATTGCAAAATCGCTGACTATCGCAAGCCTTGTAAATTTTTTGCTTATTTCGCTTTCATCGAGCATTCCGATGTTGGCTCGTACCAGACGGTCCAGATGCCTTTGCACAAGCGCCTGCAATTCCGTTTCCAATGATGTTGATTCAATATCTGTCATGGCTAAATTGTGGCACAGCACATTGATTACCGGTTCGAGTGGTGGAGTCTCGACGAATATAGCCGTGGCGCAGCAAGCAGGTGCCCCTACAAAAAACTAAAGCCCGAAACCGCATTGCAGCTTCGGGCTTTAGGCTCCCTCCCCCATGACGGAGTGCAGGCAGTCTTACCTACCAACATTTTTCTTGCACGTTGCGGTGCAGCAAAGTAAAAAAAGTCGTATCAAATCACAACAAAAAATGAGCGCAAAGACTCAGGAACGTTCCCATGCTTACGACATCGGTAATCGTGGTGAGGAAAATACTAGACGCCGTCGCAGGGTCGGCACCCAGTCGTTTCAGAATCAATGGAATACTCGTACCGGCCACGCCGGCCAACATACAGCTAAAGGACATGGCTCCCATTGTGATAAACGCCAATCCCATCGGGTCGGCCCCAGAATCGTGACCGGCGACGATATACATCGCAACACCCGCCAATGCTCCGGTCACCATGCCATTCATTAATCCGAGTATTGCTTCCTTGGCAATCAATTTGGCAATGCGCATGCCTTTCAGTTCCCCTAGTGTCATGCCGCGCAGCAAGACAGCCATGGATTGACAGCCTAGATTCCCGCATTGCCCGCCAAGTACTGGCAGGAACATTGCAAGCACGACTATCTTGTTGATTGTGTCGGCAAATATCCCGACTACAGCGGCACTCACGAAAACCGTCAGCAAATTAATCTGTAACCATGGATGACGGAATTTAAAGCTACGCATCAAGGGTGTCGCAAGCCGTTCTTCTTTCTCGACACCGACCATCGAACCGGCTTGTGCGGAAATTTCGAAAGCTTGTTGTTCGAACAATATCTGGCCGCGCACCTGGCCAACCAAGGTGCCGTCTTCTTCACAAACGGGATAAACCGGATAGTGGCGGGTTACCACTTCTTTCATCGCATCCACTAATTGCATGGTCGGCCGTAACGCAAATGCGCCGCGAATCATCACTTCGTCCAGCGTCTGCATTTTTTCGGCGTAGAGTAATTCGCGAAATGCAGCAACCCCGAGCAGATGGTTGTCACGGTCAACGACAAATAGATACGTGACCATGCGTTGCTTGACCGTATCACGTAAAACTTCGATGGCCGATGCCACGCTGGTACCACTACGAAATACGGCAGGAGGGTCTTCCAGCAAACGGCCGACACTGCCTTCGGGATAACGCTGTGCATCCATCCAGTCGGTTCCAGCCGGTGCAGCGGCGATGATACGTTCGCGTGTTTCCTCGCTCATTGCAGCCAAAATGCTGTTGGCACGGGCAGGCGGTAAACCTGCAAGAAGGCGAGCAACCTCTGCCGGGTTACGTAAATCCAGCCGTTCGATCGCCGTCTTGGTGTCTAGTGCAGCGACTTTCTGTGCGAGAGAGTCAGATTCGTTAGCCACAGCTACCCCAGAACCAATGAATAAGTCTGCCAAGGGTAGCCGAAAAGCATCTCGATTTGGCTAAATTATCGAGTTTTGAACATTTCTGATGGCGCATTGGCAGGCTTGGTTCGCGAATCAAGCTTACGCGTATCAGGGTTCTTCTATCTGATAACCCTTGGCCCGCATGGAGGCCAATAAGCCGGTGGGCTTGAGCATATCGCTCATAGGTAAAATGGCAAATGTCGTTTTGTTCTGTGCAAGAGCTGCATCGGCAGCAGCGAGCCATGCGGTCATTGCACGTTGACGGATATCCGAAAATCCGCGCTTTTGTGCCGTTGCTGCGTTCGTCAGCGCAGAAATACAGGATTGGCTTTGATCGGTGAATGACAAACTTTTAAGTCCTTCTATATCACCAATTGCCCAGGCATTGCCGCGCTCGATCATGGCATTCAAATCTGTTTCAAGACGATCCATAGTTTTTGAAAAACATTCAATATCGGCCAGCGAGCTTTTCGAAAATTCCTTGATGGCTTCCTTGGGCTTTTCGATTTTCACTTCAATTTTTGGACGAATAATTTTTTTCTTGTATTCCTTCGCCGCCTCTTCCACTACTGGCCTAACGATATTCTCGGCATTAAGGCCTGATTTTTTGATCGCTTTTTCATATAGCTCTTGCGCGGCGAAAACAGGTCGCCATTTTTCGATGCCCTTATCACTACCGATATATTTTGCCTTCAATACAAGCCAACGCTTGTATAGCTCGGGCGAAAGCACATCTTTCAATTCGGCATCATTTGGATTTTTTCGGGCTCCATACAAGGAGGGTATCAACATCATATTGCCGAACATGCCGCGATCGGTTGACACATTGACGCTGGTTTCAAACAGCACTTCATCCGACTGCGCAACTTTTCTTTCGACTTCACGCGATATCCATTCCATTTTCTTTGGCATGGGCGATTGCATGCCCATTATCCACATTACATTGTCGCCTTTCGATACCTTCCACATACCCGGTCCTGGCTGAATACCTGAGACCACCATGACCTCCAGTACTTTCACATCCTCCGGCAATGGCGTGGTGTCTTCGACAATGTCTTCTTCAGTGACTGCTGATTGCGAAAAAACTGGATAGCTTTGCAAAGCCAACAGCAGAGCAACTGAAAGTATCAAGCGCATTTAAAAACTCCTGCGGAAAATATGAACATCGAAATTTGACTAGTCATCATTCCAGTTTTGGCATGAACAGCAACTAAGCACTGCTGACCTCGGCATCCAGTACAAGTTCCCGTTATCCGAATTTTGCAACTACTGATTCCGGAGTTTTTATTATCTGCAACGAGTAATTCTCAGACCCCATACTCGACAAATTCGTAATCGAGTCGTGGGCCACTGGCAGCCAATGCATCGCCTTGCAGATAGGCAATTTCAAGCGCCCATAGCTGTGCCACTGCATCGGTGTTTGCGACGCGGTCGACTATCAGGCTTCGGCCGCTGGCATACCAAGGCCGCATGAGTGCCATAAATGTATTCGATGGTACATTTTCAACGGCGTTAAATGGCAAGCGAAGCATGGTAACGGGGAACTGCTGCAAAGCTTCAATACGTGTCAAACCGCCGGAGTCGTCCGATAGCACGAGTAGGATTCCGAAGTCCTTGAGCCGCTGAACAATACTGCCTAGCTCGGGACTTTCGAGTAATAGTGTCGCATCGAGCTCGATCAGCAATCCGCTTGCATATCCCCTTCGGCGCCGAAGTTCGGCCTCAAGCCAATTCAATTGCGCTTCGGTGATGGATTTCAAATCAATCGGCACCAGCACCTGGGTGTCACGACCGCGTGCCCGCTGTTCTTCAATGGCTTCGAATGCACTGAACAAACTGATGCGGTCTATCATCGACAAAGCCTGCGCATCACGCGCCAGAGTCAGGTATTCCTTGCGGGTCACACCAGCTAGCGGAGCACGATAGTCACGTAATTTCGCGTCCAGTGCATACAGACCGACACCATCTCCATGCAGCGGCAACATTGGTTGAAACTCTATCGTGATGTTCTGCCCTTTCGCTACTTCTTTCACCCATTCCCGAATAATCATCACGCGTTCTGCCGGCATGGAGCCATGCTCCTGCGTCAACACTCCATCATAACGATTGCCGCCCAGACGATAGGCGAGCGCGCGGACATGCGCGAGCCCGATGCCCTCGC
>JBDTTC010000274.1:0-7902 GCA_039930825.1 Arenimonas sp. | reverse complement strand
CACCATTTCGCAATCAACAGCTTCGGTCAACATGGCCAGAATTTGTTCACTCAATGCATCGTCGAACAATTCCGGCTCTTCATCGCGCACGGTGCGAATGACTTCAAACGCGAAAGCCATGTGGCCGCTTTCATCGCGGAAAACCCAATTGGTACCTGATGCCAAGCCATGCAACAAACCACGCGAACGCAAGTAATAGACATAGGCAAAAGCGCCGAAGAAAAACAGGCCTTCGATGCAGGTGGCAAAGCAAATAAGATTCAGCAGGAATTGCTTTCTTTGTTCTTTGGTTTCAATGCGATCAATTTGATTGATCGAATCCATCCAGCGGAAACAGAACTCGGCCTTGTGACGAATTGCCGGAATGCTTTCAATCGCAGTAAAGGCTTTTGCACGCGCTTCCGGTTCTGGCAGATAGGTATCGAGTAAGGTCAGATAGAACTGCACATGCAAGGCCTCTTCATACAATTGCCGCGACAGATACAGGCGTGCTTCCGGTGCATTGATGTGTTTGTACAAATTCAATACCAGATTGTTCGACACAATCGAATCGCCGGTCGCGAAAAACGCGACCAGCCTTTCGATCAAATGCCGTTCGGCCGGTCCGAATTTGTTGCGAAGATCATTCACGTCGAGTGAAAAATCGACTTCTTCCACCGTCCAGGTATTGCGCACGGCATCGCGGTACATCTCGTAGAACGCCGGATAACGCATCGGGCGCAGCGTCAGGGCAAAACCGGGGTCCAGTAATCGTGAGGATGTGCTCATTATTGGCAGGCCTCGCAACTTTCAGGATTTTCAAGTGAACAAATGACGGCTGACGTATCTTGCTCGCTACTGGTGACCGTGGTTTTTGCAATACGCGTTGCCGGACGTGAACGCAGGTAGTAAGTGGTCTTGATGCCGCGTTTCCAGGCGTACATGTACATCGAACTCAAGGCGCCGATGTTCGGACTTTCCATGAACAGGTTCAGCGATTGCGATTGATCAATGAATGCACCGCGATCAGCCGCCATATCAATCAGACTGCGCATCGGTACTTCCCAGACGGTGCGATACACCTCGCGCAATTCGGCGGGCACTTCGTTCATGCCTTGTATGGAACCTTCGGACAATTTAATGCGATCACGCACTTCCGGCGTCCACAAGCCGAGCTTCTTCAGTTCTTCGACCAGATAACGATTCACTTGCAGGAAATCGCCCGACAAGGTTTCGCGTTTGAACAGATTCGATATCTGCGGTTCGATGCATTCATGGCAACCGGCAATCGAGGCAATCGTCGCGGTCGGCGCAATCGCAATCAACAAAGAGTTACGCAAGCCTTGTTGTTTGATGCGTACACGCAAGCTGTCCCAGCGCGCGGTATTTTCCGGCACTATATTCCAGGCATCGAATTGCAACTCGCCTTCCGCAGCGCGTGTTTCGGCGAAAGCTGGATGCGAACCGCGCTCCAATGCCAGCTCGGTCGAAGTGGATAAGGCCTGATAATAAATTTCTTCGGCGATTTTTGCCGACAGCTTGCGCGCAGCTTCGGAGTCAAACGCCAGACGCATCCGGAAGAACACATCCTGCAAACCCATCATGCCCAAACCAACCGGACGCCAACGCAGATTGCCGCGACGAGCCGATTCAATCGGATAGAAATTCAGATCGATCACGCGGTCCAGTTGGCGCACGGCCAGCTGTACGGTTTCAGCGAGCTTGTCGAAATCGAATTCCTTGAATTCATTCAAGTGCTGACCGAGATTGATCGAACCGAGATTGCAAACCGCCGTTTCATCATATGTCGTCACTTCTAGAATTTCTGTGCATAGATTCGACAGATGAATCACGTTTTTTGTATTCGCTGTTTGATTGCTGGCGCGATTGCATTTGTCCTTGAAGGTCATCCAGCCATTGCCGGTTTGTGCCAACGTGCGCATCATTTTCGAATACAGTTCGCGGGCTTTCACCTGCTTCGCGGCCAGACCTGCAATCTCTGCTGCTTCATAGCTTTGCTCGAAAGCTTCACCCCACAAATCCACCAGATGCGGCACCACTTTCGGATCAAACAGCGACCACATGCCGTCAGCTTCGACACGGCGCATGAATAAATCCGAAACCCAATTGGCCAGATTCAGATTGTGTGTCCGACGTGCTTCATCGCCGGTGTTATCACGCAGCTCCAGAAACTCTTCAATATCGGCATGCCAGGTTTCCAGATACACGCAAGCAGCACCTTTACGTTTACCACCTTGATTCACTGCGGCGACCGATGCGTCTAAAGTTTTCAACCAAGGCACCAGACCATTCGACAAACCATTGGTTGAACGAATCAGCGAACCGCGCGAACGAATGCGCGAGAACGACAAGCCGATACCGCCGGAAAATTTCGATAACTGTGCGACATCGCCATAACGCTGGTAAATCGAGCTCAGCGAATCGTCCGGTGAGTCCAGTAGGAAACATGAAGACAATTGTTCATGCGTAGTACCTGCGTTGAACAGTGTTGGCGAACTTGGCAAATAATCCAGACGCGCCATGCGCTGATAAAGCGCCAAAGCTTCGGCGACGTCTTCGCTCAGTGCGCAGGCAATACGCAGAAAAAATTGCTGCGGCGTTTCAATCACCGTGCGTGCGTGCGGATGGCGCAACAAATAACGGTCATACAAAGTACGCAGACCGAAATAATCGAACAGCGCATCGTTTTTATTATCTAGCGCATCATTTAGTTTGCGGGCATTCGCTTGTACGAAACCCAGCAAGCGTTCGTTGATCAATCCCAGTTCATGACCGCGTGCCACCGCTTGCGAGAACGCATGAATTTCCTGACCGGTAACTTCTTTTTCAATAAAGCCGGCCAATAGTCTTGCGGCCAGACGGCCGTACTCGGGTTCTTCTGCCGTCAGTAAAGCGGCCGTACGAATGGATAACTCGTCCAGTTCACGCGTGCTTGCGCCGTCATACAAACCGGAAATGGTGCGGGTTGCCACTCGCATCGGATCGATGGCGAATAAACCTTCGGCGCAGCGGGTGATAGCACGAACGATTTTATTCAGATCGACCGTTTCGCGTCGGCCATTGCGTTTGGTCACGGCCATCACGCCGGTATGTGGTGGTGGCGTCAGCTTGAAGGAGGAATTTTGTGGCTCATTGATGGCCAAAGGTACTGCGGTAATTTCATTTTCGGTGTTGCGAGAGACTTCGCTGTCGGTCGTAGGGTTCATGGTTTTTCTCCAGTGCGTAAGGCACATCGCGATCTCTCCCACGGAGATGGCGAGCACGAGAACCACGACATCATTCCATCGATGTCGTATAGCACTCGCGGGCGAGAAATAATCGGGAGAAAACGGAATGCCGCACCATAAACCATGGTGGTGACGACATCGGCGATCTCCCCCCGGAGACTTCTGGGCCGATACCGTGCGGTGTGCTTCACACGGTTGTCGGCAGGTCTTCGGACTTGGGGACGAAGCCTGTTGGCTTGGCCTACTGATCGCTGCTTCCCAGGTCTTCGACCCAGTGCTTGTGGCGACTTTCGTTTCCCTATACCGCTGCGGGGCAGCGCCGGATTCACACCGGCTTCCCTATTAACCCGACCGCGAGGCCGGGACCGACCGGCACAACATAACGGTAATAATTGTGAGCGTCAACACAATATATTGAGGATACTCAACCGCTAGGCTCGCGTTATCTTCCAGCACTATTGTCCGACTATGGCTGCGCAACCAGCATTAACTTTTGGTGGAAAACCACGGTTACACACAATCCGAGGTTTTCCATTTGCCTGTGCGAATCATCGAGATGAATCTCAGCGCCTAACCTTTCGGCAATTGCTTTGACAATAGACAGTCCCAATCCCGAGCCCTGACTTTCATTACCCAATACTCGGTAAAAAGGGTCAAAAACCCGTTCACGTTCAGACTCCGGAATGCCGGGGCCGGTATCGGTGATTTTGATAACTACGGCATTCGGACCCGCTTCCAGGGAAAGATCAATTTTTCCATGCTCCGGCGTGTATCGAATGGCATTGTCCACCAGATTTTTCACTAGGGCGATCAGATCAAACTCACTGACTCGCAACATGGCATCGTGTTGACTAAGCACGCCGACATCTATGTGCTTGGCTTCGGCCAAGGGCATCAAGTCTTCTAGCGCCCGCCGGAAAACGTACTGTACCGACACCTCGGCATTTTCAGAATTATTTTCCTGCTGTGCACGGGCAAAGGCCAGTAATTGATTCAATAATAATCTTGTTCTTTCGAGTCCGCTTTTCAGCGTGGCCAGACGTTCTCTTGCCTGTTCCGACATGTCTTCTGCATCAAATAATTCAGTCTGCAATGATAATGCGGTCAACGGGGTACGCATTTCATGCGCAGCATCGGCGACAAAACGCCTTTGCTGGGCGACAGATTGGTCCACTCGCTTCAACATTCGGTTGATGGCAGCCACGAAAGGCAAAATCTCCGTTGGCAGATTTGTCTTGCTGACTTCATGCAGGTCCTGCTCTGCGCGGAGATCAAGCTCCTTAGTCAGCTGGGTGACGGGTTTGAAGGTTTGCCGAACTAGGTAACCGATGATGAACAACAAGACGGGAATCAGGATTGCATAGGGGATCAGAGTCGCCGTTGCGCTTTCCCGTGCTACCTCATCGCGAATGGCAATTTTCTGTGCCACCACCAGACGCTGTCTAGTGTTCAGCGTCGTTACGAATATTCGCCATGGTTCTTCTTTTGTCCTTATCGTTTGTATTCCTTCGCTAACATCGTTGGAAAGTGGCAGTGGTTCCTGATGTATGCCCAGCACTTCTATTCCGGACGGGCCCAGAATTTCAACCAGCACACGGAATTCCAGATTGGCATCGGGCACCATTTCCCGGCTTGCGGTCGGTGCTATTTGTGCAACATGACTTTTAAACAGCGCCGCGGTCTGCCTGAGTTGATCATCCTGCATTTCATTTGCTTCAATGAACGCAGTGAAAAACGAATAGGCCCCACCTGCGATTGCAATAATCACAATCGCCGAACAGAGCCAGGCCGACAATTTGAATTGCAGCGATCTGTTCAATTTTCCCTGGAAACCATCCACCCGACACCCCTGACATTTTTAATTGAACTACTACCCAGTTTTTTTCTGAGTGAATGAATCAGAAATTCGACAGCATTGCTTTCGACCTCTTCATTCCAGCCGTAAATGCGCTCTTCCAGTTCCGAGCGTGACAATATTGCACCGGAGCGAACCATCAGGGCATACAGCAGGGAATATTCGCGGCCTGACAGGCGAACCTTGTCACCCGCCACCGTGGCTTCACGCGTTGTTGTATCCAGGGCAATCACGCCATTGTCCATTAAGAATGCCGACGTACCGACCTTGCGTCGCAAAACCGCACGCATACGTGCCAGCAACTCGGCTATTTCAAATGGTTTTTGCAAGTAATCGTCTGCGCCTTCGTCGAGCCCCTGAATTCGGTCTTCGACTGCATCGCGTGCAGTAATGATTATCAGCGGAACCAACTTTCCTTTTGCGCGAATGGAACGCAGGACCTCGATGCCATTTTTCTTTGGCAGGCCAAGGTCCAGTAATACGAGATCATAAATCACGGATTCAATACTTGATTGTGCAAGATCTCCGTCACGCACCCAATCCATGGCATAGGTTGCATCCCGCAATGCGCTATCAATTGCTTCGCCGATCATTCGGTCATCTTCGACCAGTAGTACGCGCATGCCCAATCCTTGCAAGTCTGCAATCCATCATCACAAGAATAATGATGACATAAATATCGCGCTTGCCGCCGACCTGCCGCTGATAGTCGGGCGCCAGATATCCCGGAAGTCGCCGCGTGAGAACGGCGGATCAATGCATTCTTTTTGCAGGCTTATGCGAAAACGCGAAAATGCATAAAACAATCAAGGCCACCAATACTGCCGATGCAGAATATCGACTAAGATCAAGGCCGCCTTCACTTGTCGGTTTGTCCAGGAAATCACCTATCACGGCACCAAGCGGCCGGGTAAGAATGAAAGCCGCCCAGAATAGTGTCGTGCGCGAAATGCGAGTCCAATAATGCAGCATCGCGATGCTTGCCAGCATGACTGCGAACAATATCGCACCTCCGCCGTAGCCAAGACCGGCAGTATCGGCAGTCCAGTCTCCCAATGCCGTACCCAATGTCTGGGAAAACATGATGGTGATCCAGTAAAACATTTCCGATTTTGGCGAGCTCACGCTATCGACCGCTATCGAACCAAGTGTCCGATACCAGAAAGAAAGTGAAGCCACCAGAAGAATGAGCAGGATCGTGGTCCCGCCGGCATAACCAATTCCAAGTGATCGGTCTGCAAAATCTGCCAGTGTCGTACCAACGGTCGTTGTAGCAATGATTGTTGTCCAATAAAGCACGGGATGGAACTTACTTGCGGAAATCTGTGCCAGCACGGCAATTATGAAAACAACTGCAAAAATTCCGGTACTGAGCAGATAACCGAGATTCATCGACATTGACAAGGCATCGCCGCCGGTTTCACCAAGTGTTGTCGCCAAAATTTTAATAATCCAGAAAACCAAAGTCACTTCCGGAACTTTACTGAAAATCTGCTGCGCATCCGTTTTCATTTTCCCACTCATGGCGACTACTGACATGCTGTGCATATTGCCGTTCCAGACTTAGCTCACACATAGAACCCATTCTTGATTTGACGCTTGATTTGAAGATTCGAAAAAGATGGCAACGGTTATTTTTGTGTTACGAAACACATAATAAATTTTATTTAACCAAACTTGACTTGAAAACACCTCTATCCAAGGGCCTTACTTAGTGAAAGCTAATTTAGTCATCGGTGCGTGTCACTAAAATTGAGACCCTGTACCAACATCCAATTCGTGTGTGAATGAAAACAATAATCATCGAATCCACTTGTCTTAAAGCTGCAGCAAATTCATTTGAAATTTTCGATGCGCGAGGGTTGACATCATGCTAGTTCGTCTTCGCCATCAGGCATGGTATCTGCCAGTATTGGCATTATTGATGAGCTGGACACTCTCGACCCTGACTCGGATCGGTCTTGCGATTGTCGCCTGGTCAAACCTGGACCATTCTATCGGTGCGCTATTGTCGGCCTTTGCACGTGGCGTTCTGGGTGATTTGCTGTTCGCTACTGCGCTAGCAGGTTTTTTTCTGATCTTTACGGCTCTAAGCCATACGAACAAACCGACAGCAAGGCTATTCAAGGCTAAACGCGTTATCGCTGTATTTGCGCTCAGTGCATTCCTGCTATTCGTTGCGGTTTCCGAGTTTGTATTCTGGAACGAGTTTGGCGCGCGCTTCAATTTCGTTGCCGTGGATTATCTGATTTATACCAACGAGGTAATTGGCAACATCCGTGAATCCTACTCAATGCCTTTATTATTGGGAGGCATGTCAATCGCCGCCGGTTTGCTAAGCCTGCTGGTTTTCCGCTATTGGAAACTGGAACCGGCAAAAAGCTATGGCGTTTTTCCGCGATTGGGAATGGCCGCGCTTGGGCTTGGTCTATTTTTCGTGATTGGAACCCTGTCGCTTGATTATGCGAGCCAGCCAAACAGCCTAAACATGGCAAACCAGGAGTTATCACATAACGGACCTTCCAGTTTTTTTCTCGCGGCACGTGAAAACGAGCTGAACTTCAAGCGGTATTACCGTACTTTGCCAAGTGATAAATTCCAAGCGAATGCGCCTGCCTGGCCCGACCTTGCACGTGACCAGCCGAGTGCAAAGCCGCTGAATCCCGAACATATCGTCATCATTCAAATTGAAAGTATGAGCGCTCGCTTTATGGGCTCCTATGGCAGCAAAAGAAACATCACGCCGCATCTGGACAAATTAATGCAGGAAGGCGTGTGGTTTTCGAATTTATATGCCACCGGAACCCGGACCGTTCGCGG
>JBDTTC010000273.1:0-4666 GCA_039930825.1 Arenimonas sp. | reverse complement strand
CACGTATCCGCTTTGCGCGACCGGTGCGGACCCCGACAACGATGCCACCGGCGTTAGTAGACCGCCAACATGGACACCTTCCACCTTTTTCGCGGGTCGTTTGGTTGCTTGTGAGCGTGGTTTCTATGCACGTGTGGCCAAATCAACCAACGTAGAAATTGCCGGGGGTACGGGGATGATCCTGTACAACCAGCAGTCCGAAGGCGACAGTCTTGTTTCTGGTGCCTACAACATTCCAACCGTTCATTTGACTTATGCTGATGGCCAATCGCTACTAGCTTGGCTAAATACTGGTTCGGGCCATCTCGGCGCAATCCAGGCAGCTAGCTGGAACAATCAAGTAAGCTTTGGTGACAAGCTGGCGTCGTTCAGTGGCCGCGGTCCGGTTATCCCAACCGGTGTAATCAAGCCTGATATTGCTGCACCGGGTGTAGATATTTATGCGGCAGGTCTCGGAAATGGAGCTACCTGTACGACGAACAGTATGACAGGCACAAATTGCGCCGTATCCGAAAGCGGTACATCGATGGCAACACCCCATGTTGCTGGTGCAATGGCATTGATTAAAGCGGTAAATCCGAGCTGGACACCGAGTCAAATTATTTCATCGCTGGTTTTGACTGCACGCGCTAGCGTTACGATAAATGGCGTTGTTGGTACTCCTCACGATATTGGCGCCGGCCAAACCGATGTTTCCAAAGCTGTGCGTGCAGGTTTGTATCTGCCAGTTAGCGACGCACAGTTCAAGGGAACTTCGGTAGCAACAGCCGATACATTAAATCTTCCTTCGTTAGGCAAATCGGATTGCTTTGAATCCTGTGTGCTGTCGCGCAATTTCACGGATATGGTGGGTGGCGGTAGTTATACCGTTGTTAGTAACCTACCTGCAGGCGTGACGATGACACCAAGTGCTTCAAACCTGACTTTCACGAATGGGCAGAATCAATCGGTAAACTTTACGTTCAATGTGACCGGCGCTCCAATTCTGCTCGGTAAGTGGGTTTATGGTTCAGTCACGCTGCAAAATAATACACCTGCTAATGGCCGCCCCAATTTGACTTTACCGGTGGCTATACGCTCGAGTGCAGGCGCTGTACCTACTTCTATCGAGCAAAACGTTTCAACAGAACGCGGTTCCTTTGACTTCACATTCAGTGGTTTAGCGGCATTGCCGAATGCGAGATTCGTAGCCGGTGATCTGGTAGCACCAAAAACAACGACAAGTACAATCGCCGTTGACTTGAGCGGAGGCAATCCCTATAACGCTGGCGGTACGAAGATCGACACCTTCACCATTCCGGCAAGCCCGGTAGCTGGCCCGGTTACCTATAAAGTGCAAATCAAGACTTCGATGGTTGATACCAATGCAACCGACGATATCGATTTGTATGTAGGTCTTGACGATAATGGAGATGGACTGGCTACCTCAGATGAAGAGATATGTTCTTCAACCACTAACGGCCCGGACGAAATTTGCGAGTTCAATGTCACGACTGGTGGCAGTCCGGTAGCTTATTGGTTCCTCGCTCAGCACTATGCAGGAACGGCCAGCAATGTCGTAAAAATCGACTCGCTGCAAGCTCCGATCCAAGCCGGTACCACAGGAACTTTGGTGACAACCGGACCTGGTAAGACAACCAGCGGCGTTACTTTCAAATCACGTATTTCGTGGGATGACCCAAGTCTGGTTGCTGGCCAATCCCGTGTCGGCTTTTTGATGGTGCAAGCAGCGCCGGGAAGCAACGCGATTGAAATTCCAGTGACGTTGACCAGAACGGGAACAAGTGTCGAGCCATTCGCATTGACAAACAATGTTGATCGTAATGCGACCTTGACGGCCAATGCAGCACACGACAAGTTGTACTTCGTGGTCCCTCCGCATGCAACCTCAGTTACCTTTACTACTACCAGCGGCAGCAACGTAGATCTGTATGTTGCCAAATCAGCGGTAGCCGACGACCCTAACGTTTCCGTGATTCCAGCGGCTCCTGCCAGAAATTTGGCGCAAGGTTCCGCAATCACGGCTAGCGGTAATGAAACTGTTACGCTGAGCGGTGCAGCGTTAACCCCAGGTCGTTGGTATGTAACTCCGGTTAATACGACGGGTGGCACGGTGAATGCAACGGTTAAAGCCAATATCACAGCTCAAGGTACGCCACCTGCGTTCCTGTCGGGCCAGTACGTAAATGTTAACCGCGATGGTCATGGCATGTTTATTGATTTTGCCGGGCCGATCGGAAATCCAGATCAGTGGGTAACTGTCTGGTATAGCTACCTTGAAGACGGAACGCCAACTTGGTACTACACGCAAGCGGCGGTTCCAACTGCCAATGGCGTATGGCGTGCGAATTTGTTGCGGGTGGTATGGAATGGCAATGCAGCTTCCGCCACAAAAGTCGGCGACTTGATCATTACTGAAACCGGAACAAGTACGATTACCGTTAGTTACAACCTCGATGGTAAGAGCGGCTCCGAGAACATGGCACGCGTAGGTGGTGGTAATTGTCCGAGCTTCAACGCGCAAAATCTTGATGTCAGCGGCCATTGGTATTCCCCTGACAAATCCGGTTTTGGTTATAGCTTCATTGCAACCGGTGGTGGTAATCCGCAAGAAGTCATGATTCCTTACATTTACGATGGCCTCGGATTCCCGCGCTGGATTTACGGCCAAAAAGCGTTCAATTCCGGTGTTGATACTTTCAACTTCCAGTGGTTCAGCGGCTTTGCTCCTACGGCAACCAAGGTATCCTTGACAGGAACGGCTGCAGGTTCGGGTACGCGCACGCTGGCGACCAACAACCTCACCAATATGTCAGTCAACAGCACGCTTACCGGTCTGTTAAGTGGCACTTGGACGGAAAATCGTCCGGTAGCCCAGCTTTCACAGCGTAAAAATTGCCAATAATTGGCATGGCTCTATAGATTCAAGCAACGGGGCCTTCAAGGCCCCGTTTTTTTGTACAAGAAAAAATGATTGCAATGCATAATTCATCCATACAACTATCAAGCAATGGCTATATGAATCTGGCAACCAAACTACCGAAAGTCGAAACCACAATTTTTACCGTGATGTCGCAATTAGCCTTGGAGCATAAGGCCGTTAATCTAGGGCAGGGGTTCCCAGATTTTGATGTGCCAACACGTCTTGTAAATGAATTGGCGAAAGCTATGCAGCAGGGCAAAAACCAGTACGCACCGATGCATGGTGTGGCCGCTCTAAGGCAGGCCATCGCTGACAAGACACTTCGTTGTTACGGTAAGCAGGTAAACGTGGATACGGAAATCACGGTGACAAGTGGCGCTAGCGAAGCGATTTTTGATGCCGTACATGCGGTGGTGCAGGCCGGCGATGAAGTGATTGTGCTCGACCCCTGTTACGACTGCTATGAGCCTGCGATTGATCTGGCAGGAGCGAAGGCGGTACATGTCGCGCTGGAACCGATTACTTTCATGGTTGATTGGAATAAAGTGAAAGCCGCCATAACTCAGCGTACGCGGATGATTTTCATAAATACGCCGCATAATCCGTCCGGAGCGATGCTGGCGTCGGAAGATATGCAGGCATTATCAGAAATCGTGAAAGATACCGAAATCCTAATTTTGTCTGATGAGGTTTACGAACATATTATTTTTGATGGGCGGCAGCATGAAAGCGTGTTGCGTTATCCTGAATTGGCGGAACGCAGTTTTGTCATTTCCAGTTTTGGTAAAACCTATCATTGCACTGGTTGGAAAATCGGTTATTGCATTGCACCGCCAGCACTGACGAAAGAGTTTCGCAAAGTGCATCAATACAATACATTCTGTACCTTCGCGCCGGCGCAATGGGCATTTGCCGAAATGATCCAGCAAGAGCCGGAACATTACGAGCAACTGGGCGAGTTCTATCAGGCCAAACGCGATGCATTTAAAACCCAATTATTGAGTACGCGGTTTCAACCGCTTGCTGTTCCCGGGGGGTATTTCCAGTTGGTGGATTATTCCGAAATCAGCGAAATGCCCGATCTAGAGTTTTGCCGATGGCTGACAATCAAAAAAGGGGTAACAGCGATTCCGTTATCGCCCTTCTACGAAAAACCGCCGGAGGGTCAGCGACTGGTGCGTTTATGTTTTGCAAAAAATTCCGATACGCTCAATGCTGCAATTGAACGCTTGGCGAAAGTTTAATGGAAGAATTTCTACATATAAGTCTGGTGCAAGGGAATACCCGTTGGCATGCCCCCCAGGAAAACAGGGATTATTATGCTGAATTGTTAAATCAGGAAAAACATCAGGCAGATATTTTCATTCTGCCAGAAACGTTTACTTCCGGATTCAGCAACGAAGCCATTGCAGATGCAGAAACCATGGAAGGCCAGAGCCAATTGTGCGAGATACTGCGAGGGATCGCACGGACGCAGGATCAGGATGAAAGTGCACTGGAGGAACTCACTGTCACTACTCAAATGAGAGAGCTGGCGTCCTTGATCGGAACCGGTTCACAGATCAACGCAGTGACTGTTGCGACGCTTTCCCAAGCGCCGGATCGTAGACCATGAGCCGAATCCGCAAAGCAGTAGAAAACCCCTTCGCCGCCATACGAGTGTTGCTTGAGTTATTCCGCGGAACACTCTGTCGCGTGAGTTGCCGTCTGAGGGGAGTGCGATTCGAGGCGGGCACCAACTTC
>JBDTTC010000272.1:0-9144 GCA_039930825.1 Arenimonas sp. | reverse complement strand
CAGTTTGGGCGGTCGAAAATTATTACGTCAATTATATAGATCAAATCTTAATGCTAAATTAACAATTGTTGCAAATTACAGAAATCAGATGCGCTCGGATTCTGGATATCCTAATTGTCGCCAAGCTTCATAAACAGCGACTGCAACAGCATTTGAGAGGTTCAGGCTGCGCTGACCGGCTCGCATGGGAAGTCGAAGCCTCTGATTGACTGCTAAACTTGTTAAAAGTTCATTTGGCAGCCCTTGGGTTTCGCGACCAAACAGAAATGCATCGCCATCTTGATAGTTAACTTCATTGAAAGGGGCGCTGGCGTGGCGGCTGAAAGCAAATACTCGCTCGCGGTTCATCTGCGAAAAGCAGGCTTCTATATCCGAATGAACCCGAACATCGGCGAATTCATGATAATCAAGACCCGCCCGCCGCAGCTTGGAGTCGTCCAATTCAAAGCCGAGTGGTTCAATCAGGTGCAGTGTCGCGCCCGTATTGGCGCACAGTCGAATGATATTGCCGGTGTTGGGGGGGATTTCGGGCTGATAAAGAATGACGTTTAGCATTCCAATATTATGCCTTACGCTTGGCAAATCATGGCTTTGCGCATTAACAAAGGGTCAATATCAATGGGTGTGGAGGCTAGTTTCCAGCTAGACTTTATATGTGCCGTGCAGGTTTTCGCTGCCAATTCCGGCAAGCCGGACTGCATTTGGTTCACTGAATATTCTGGTGCTCTGATGACGACCAAGCCAAGTAGGAGCAATCCAATCAGCGCTAGGTAACCGCGTTTTAGTTGACTGTGTAGATGCATGTAGAGTTCTCCGGACAATTTAAAGCTCGGATATCACATAGCAAATGCCGTGCCACATAAAAAACCAATAAAAACAATGCGTTGTTTCCATTGGTGGTGTCCGGTTGAAGTCCGTCACAAATGCCGGACGGACACTAGCGGCCCATTCGACAAGCGGTAAGCGGTGCCGATATGTTTTTCTGCCATTCTTCTTCGGTGGCAGCGCGTGCAGCTTGTGGAAAGTCAATTTGCGCCATCAAATCAAACTCACCAGCATCATTTCGCAGATTACTCAGTCCCTGAAAGCGAAGTAGCCGCCTACTTGCTTTGTCATAAGTCACTTCAATCGGATCTGCCAAGAATGACCACAGTCCGGATAACTTGAGCTGGTAGGTGACCGCAGCAACATTGGCAAATTGCCTTTCACTAGTTTGTTTCAAACTGAATTTATAGGCCTGTAGGCGGGTTGGTACCGCAAACATTAGCGGTAATGGCTTTCCTGCACGCAATTTCAGCCAGTTGATCTTGATGAATTCATTGAACCCCGCGTCTGCGACCAGGTTTTTGACAGTTAGCAGCACATTTTTCTCTGTCGTTGCGCCTGGTTGTCGATACCAGAGTGCTGCCTGGTTCTGCTTGTATCGCAATCCTTCGATATAACCTTTCCGCGCATCGAGAAATTCAAAAGCTGGTGCCTGTGAAGAAGGCTGGTAATTGACGTGCTTTCGGGCAAATGCGGTTCCGTCCATGCAGCGATAAATCACCAGCCGCTCGACCGGCGCAAGTAAATTAAACCGAACCCAATGCTGTTCCTTGTAAAGCGGCTTCAGGTTTTCAGGATCGCGTGCGATGCCTTCTTCAAATTGAAGGTTTGCATTGACCGCATTACAGAGCAGAAGTCCTGTCAGCAATAAGAAAATCTTGAAAGTCATGGGTATATTCTCCATCGAGCCCCCCTTCGCGCGCGTATGGCGAGGGCCGGTAGCTCCAATCATCAGCACTATGCCCTTTGGCCTAGTGTAAGCAGTGTCAACACCGGTTAGGATGTTCGGCTCCATAAAACCGTGTTTTCTTTCACATTTTCACATCAGGAACTCCCAATGCTTAAATGCTCGTATCGCACCTTGTCCATAGCTCTGGCTATTGCGCTCATCAGTAATACAGCGGCATACGCTGAAAATATCGCAGCACCCAAAGGCGTAGTTGCCGGCGCGAGTGTTGAGGGGATTTCTGAATACACCCTGGCGAACGGCATGAAAGTATTGTTGTTTCCTGATGCCAGCAAGGCGACGACCACGGTAAATGTGACCTACAACGTAGGTTCCCTCCATGAAAACTACGGTGAAACGGGTATGGCGCATTTGCTTGAACACATGATGTTCAAAGGCACGCCAAATAATAGCGACATCACGGCAGACATGAAAAAGCGCGGCATGAGCTACAACGCCAGCACGTGGCTTGACCGTACCAATTATTTCGAAACCTTTTCGGCAGATCCGGCGCAATTGAGCTGGGCGCTGAAACTTGAAGCCGATCGCATGATCAATTCCTTTGTCGCGCGCAAAGATCTCGATAGTGAAATGACCGTTGTCCGCAACGAAATGGAATCGGGTGAAAATAGCCCAATCAGTGTTTTGCTTGAACGCATGATGGCCACGTCCTACCTGTGGCACAACTACGGCAAGAGCACGATTGGCGCGCGCGCCGATGTTGAAAACGTATCCATTGAGCGTTTGCAGGCGTTCTATAGGAACTACTATCAGCCCGACAATGCCGTCATCCTGATAGCAGGTCGTTTTGATGCGGCGGCCACGCTTGCACAGATCGACGAAACCTTCGGCAAAATCAAAAAGCCGGCCCGAGTGTTGCCGAAGCTCTACACCACCGAGCCCGTACAAGATGGCGAGCGCGAAATTGTCGTTCGCCGTGTTGGTGATACGCAATTGGCCGGTGTGGTCTATCACATGCCGCCGGCTTCCCATGCGGATGCTGCCGCAATGGCCGTGTTGTCGAATATTCTTGGCGATACCCCTTCAGGCCGTTTGCATAAAGCACTGGTTGAAACCAAGCAGGCAACTTCGGTATTCGGTTTCAATTTTGAATTACGTGAGCCTGGCACCTCCTTATACATGGCGCAATTGCCGTTGACTGCTGATGCCCGCCAGGTTTCAACGGCATTGATTGGTCAGGTCGAAGGTCTTGGTGGTAAGCCAGTCACCGCTGCTGAAGTTGATCGCGCTAAAAACGCACTGCTGAAAAGTTACGACGTTGTCCTTAACGATGCGAACCGTCTGGGTACGGAAATGTCCGAGTCGATCGCCGCCGGTGATTGGCGCTTGTTCTTTATCGGCCGTGATCGCATAAAGGCGATTACCGCCGATGACGTGAACCGCGTAGCGACGGCTTATCTCAAACCAAGCAACCGCACCCTCGGTCTGTTTTTACCCGATGCCAAACCTAATCGCGCCGATATTCCAGCAGCACCAGACGTTGCTGCATTGGTAAAAGACTATAAAGGCGATGCCGCCATCGCGGCCGGCGAAACATTTGACCCTTCGCCAACCAATATCGAATCACGTACCGAACGTGGCCAATTCAAGTTTGGTGCCAAATATGCCTTGTTGACCAAGAAAACGCGCGGCGAAACCGTGCGTGGCGTGATCAGCCTGCATTTTGGTGACGTTAAAACCCTCAAGAACACCAAAACCGCAGCGGAAATGGCGGGCGCGATGTTGATGTACGGCACGCCAACCATGACCCGTGAGCAAATCGCCAATACCTTGGATAAACTCAAAGCCACGGTAAGTATTGGTGGCGATGCCGACAGTGCGAGAGTTACCATTCTGACGACACGCGCGAATTTGCCGACAGTGATGGCATTGGTTCAGGATCTGCTGCGCAACTCCAGCTTTCCGGAAAGTGAATTCGAACAACTGCGTGCGCAAAGCATTAGCGGAATTGAAGCGCAACAAAGTGAGCCGGAAGCGATCGCGAGTACCGAGCTTTCGCGCCATTTCAATACTTTTGCGAAAGACGATCCGCGCTATGTCGATTCGTTTGCCGAATCGATTGCCGCTTTGAAAGCCGTAACGCTTACTCAGGTTAAATCGTTCCATAAGGACTTTTACGGTATCGAGCATGCCGAGCTTTCTTTCGTTGGTGATTTTGATTCCGCAGCGCTTAAAACCCAGGCCAATACCCTGTTCGCTGATTGGAAATCGTCCAAGCCATACGCGCGCCTGGAAAACCCTTACCAAGCAGTCGCAACAGCGGATAAAACTTTCGAAGCCCCTGACAAAGCCAATGCCTTGGTCCTAATGCGTCAAGGCTTTGCAATGAACCAAGATGCCGCCGATTACCCTGCCATGGTCATTGGCAACTACATCTTGGGTGGCGGTTCACTTAAGTCGCGCATTGCCGATCGTATTCGCCAGAAAGAAGGCCTGAGTTACGGAGCCGGCAGCCAGTTTGATGCTGGCGTAATTGATGCAAACGCCTACTTGTTCGGCTACGCGATTACCGCTCCGGAAAATGCGGCAAAAGTGGAAACGGCATTCCGTGAGGAAATTGCACGCATTGTGAAAGACGGCGTGACCGAAGTTGAAGTTACCGATGCCATTGCCGGTTACCTGAAGGCACGTGAAAGCCGCCGCAATGAAGATGCCGGTGTTGCCAATAGTCTGGGCGACCAGGCTTTTTACGGCTTCACCATGCAGCGAGTGATCGATCTGGAAGCCAATATCAAAAAACTTGATGTGGCCAAGGTAAATGCAGCTTTGCGTGCAAATTTGAAACCAGAAGCCCTGAGTTTCTTTGCTGCCGGTGATTTTGCCAAAGCGGCTAAGGCAGTACCGGCAGCCGCTCCAGCAAAGTAATGTCATAGTCAGTATTGCAGTGTTATAAAGACGGGCGAAGTTGTTTTCGCCCGTTTTTTTTGCTTCACATTTGGAGGTTTATGCGCTCGATTATCTTGCTAGTTTCGGTCTGCGTTTTGTCAGCCTGCAGTTTCGTGAAAATGGCGCCAGGCGGCGACGAAGTGAAAGTCGCGACCATCGGCAAAGATCTTTCTGCTTGCGAAAAGCGCGGCGAAATCACGGTGTCGGTCAAAGATCATCTCGGTCCTTATGAACGGGATAGTCTGCGTGTAAAAGACGAATTGGAAGTGTTGGCCCGTAACGAAGCGCCTGGACTTAAAGCCGATACCGTGCAGGCAATCGCGGCGGTTAGTGATGGTTCTCAAAAGTGGCGCGCTTATCGTTGCGCGGGTTCGGTGCCGGTCAAAAATGTCGAAAGTGCCGACAAAGCAGTGACCCAGCCACTCAAAGACAACTAAGCTTATTGAGCGAAGCGGGCATTCTGCGAATCCGATAATGAACGGCAGCCTATAAAAAACAGTGACTTGTTCGCAATTTTGCTGTGAAAACAGCGATTTAGATTGAGCCCAGGTCGCGAACAAGGTAACTTAAGCGGGTTTCCCCAACAGGTTTACCGCTATGTTGTTTCAACACGTCGCCATTGCAGGCCTTGCTCATATCGATCCGCCGCTGTCGCTCAGCTCGGAAGAGATCAATTCCCGCTTGAAAAAAACTACCGATCGCCTCGGCATCACTACCGATGTCTTGCAGGATGTTGCCGGTATTTATTCGCGTCGCCTGTGGGACGGGGAAATGGCTATTTCCGATGCTGCCGTATTGGCGGCGGAAAAAGCGATTCTGGATGCCGGTATTCCGCGTGAAAAAATTGGTCTGCTGGTCAACACTTCGGTCAGTCGTGATTTTCTGGAGCCTTCTGTTGCCAGCATGGTGTCGGGCACCCTGGGTTTGAGCGATCAATGCCAGAATTTCGACGTTGCCAATGCCTGCCTCGCATTTCTAAACGGCATGGATATCGCCGGTCGCATGATCGAGCGTGGTGAAATTGACTATGCACTGATCGTCGATGGCGAAAACACCAATATGGTGTACGAAAAAACCATCGAACGCTTGAATCGTGAAGGTATTACCGAAGCGGAATTCCGCAGTGAGTTTGCCTCTCTGACCTTGGGCTCCGGTGCCGCTGCGATGGTACTCACACGCCGCGAACTCGCACCCGATGCCCCTTTGTACAAAGGCGGCGTCACCCGTGCTGCGACTGAATGGAATAATCTTTGCCGCGGCAATCTTGACCGCATGGTCACCGATACCCGCATGCTGCTGATTGAAGGCATCAAGCTGGCGCAAAAAACCTTTGACGCCGCGAAAATTGCATTGGGTTGGGCGATTGAAGAGCTGGATCAATTTGTCATCCACCAAATTTCGCGCGCGCACACCGAAGCTTTCACCAAGGCTTTCGGTATCGACAAAGAAAAAGTGCTAACCATTTTTGCCGAACATGGCAATATTGGCCCGGCTTCAGTGCCGATCGTATTAAGTAAGTTGCGTGATCTGGGCAAGCTTAAAAAGGGCACTCGCGTTGCCTTGCTGGGTATTGGCTCGGGCTTGAATTGCTCGATGGCTGAAGTGGTCTGGAACGAACCGGCAAAAAAACCGGTCGTATAAATAATCAAGACAAAGCCAGGTTCCTTTCGAAAAAGGGGCCTGGCTTTTTTTATGGCGCTTTCAAAAAATAATATGAGCAATCAAAATTTCAGTAACGAACAATCACGCGTGCTTGCCAAAGGGCCATTTCCGGATTATCCGTTTACGCCGAAGAGCTTCAAGCATCCAAACGGATTGACGCAGAGTTATCTGGATGAAGGTAGCGGCGATGTCGTCGTTATGCTGCATGGCAATCCGTCCTGGTCGTATTATTGGCGTCATCTCGTATTGGGTTTGAAAGACCAATATCGCTGCATCGTGCCCGACCATATCGGCATGGGTTTGTCAGACAAACCAAGTGACGAAGATTATCGTTACACATTGCAATCGCGAGTTGATGATCTTGATCGCTTGCTGGATTCGCTGAATCTGGGCGACAACATAACGCTGGCCGTGCACGATTGGGGTGGCATGATTGGTTTTGCCTGGGCGCTGAAACATTCCAAACGCATCAAGCGCCTGGTGATTTTGAATACAGCGGCTTTCCCGTTGCCGAAAACTAAAAAAATCCCATGGCAATTGAAGCTCGGTCGCGACTCGATGTTCGGCACCTTGCTGATCCGAGGCTTCAACGCGTTTGCTGGCGGTGCGGTACGCGATGGCGTGGTATCCAAAATGCCGAAAGATGTGGGCAATGCCTATGTTGCGCCCTTTGATTCCTGGGCTAACCGCATTTCCACTTCGCGCTTTGTGCAGGATATTCCGCTGAGTCCGGATGATGCCGCCTGGTCATTGGTCGATGCATCGGAAAAATGCCTGAAGCAATATGCCGACCTGCCGATTTTCATCGGCTGGGGTTTGCAGGATTTCGTGTTCGACAAACATTTCCTGAAAGTATTCCAGGATAATTTCCCGAAAGCCGAGCAACACATTTTCGATGATGCCGGGCATTATGTGCTCGAAGATAAATACAAAGTTTTAGTGCCTGAGATTCGTAAGTTTCTGAATGCGAATCCGGCGACCTAATATTCATTGCATGTAGAAGGCCGCTTACGGGCGACTGAACACCAATCGGGCCCAAGGGCCCTCCTACAGGTCATAATCAAACCATGATCAACACCTGCAACATCACCGCCGTTCTATCAAAAATCGCTGCCGAGCGTCCCGAGCAAATTGCCATGCGTTGTCCTGGCTCGCGCGGCGCGGATGGTTTTGCGAATTACGATTTAACCCTGACCTATGCAGAACTCGAAAATCGTTCCAATGCGATCGCTGCGGGTTTGAAACAATACGGCATTACCCAAGGTAAACGCGCCGTATTGATGGTGCGACCATCGCCGGAATTTTTCCTGTTGATGTTTGCCCTGTTCAAAATCGGTGCCGTGCCGGTATTGGTCGATCCGGGTATTGCGAAATCAGCCTTGAAAAAATGTTTGCAGGAAGCCAAGCCCGAAGCTTTCATCGGTATTTCAATAGCTCATGCCGCAAGAATTATTCTGGGCTGGGCTGGTAAAACCAATCGCCTGAATATTACCGTGGGTAAGCGTTGGTTTTGGGGTGGAAAAACACTCCAGCAAATCGAAGTCGACGGGGCGAATGCTGGCAATCAAATGGCGGCAACAGCGCCTGACGATATGGCCGCGATATTATTTACCTCCGGCTCGACCGGTATTCCGAAAGGCGTGGTGTATCGGCATCGGCATTTTGTCGCGCAGATTGAATTATTGCGTGAAGCATTCAATACCCAAGCCGGTGGCGTGAACCTGCCGACATTCCCGCCATTCGCCCTGTTCGATCCGGCGCTCGGTTTGACCTCCATTATTCCAGATATGGATCCGACCAAGCCTGCTTCGGCCGACCCAAAAAAATTGCATCATGCAATCAATAAATTCGGCGTTGATCAATTGTTCGGTTCGCCGGCTCTGGTCGCCGTATTGGCAAAATACAATCAAAAGCTGCCGGGTATTTTGCGAATCACATCCGCCGGTGCGCCGGTGCCTGCCGATGTGGTTTCGAAAATGCATGAATTGCTGCCGGAAAACGGGCGTTTATGGACGCCTTACGGCGCCACCGAATGCTTGCCAGTGGCAGTCATCGAAAGCCGCGAATTGCAGACCACCCGCGAACAAACCGAGCAAGGTGCCGGCACCTGTGTGGGGCGTCCGATGGGCGCCAATACGGTTCGTATTATCGAAATCACCGATGGCGTAATTGAACGTTGGCATGATGCACTTCAAGTTGAACCCGGTCGCGTCGGAGAAATTACCGTCACAGGCCCAACGGCAACCGATGAGTATTTTGCAAGGCCGGAAGCCACTGCCTTGGCAAAAATTCGGGAGCGCTTGAGTGATGGCGGAGAACGAATCATTCATCGCATGGGTGATTTGGGCTGGGTCGATGAACGCGGACGACTATGGTTTTGCGGTCGCAAATCACACCGAGTCGAAACCTCACAAGGCCCGTTGTTTACCGAACAAGTCGAACCGGTTTTCAATACCCACGCCAAAGTAAAACGCACGGCATTGGTCGGCGTTGGCTCGTCGGGCGAACAGACGCCCATTCTGTGTGTCGAGTTGCATGAAAAAGCATCGACCTTAGAACAGGCACGCATTCAAGCCGAGCTTGAAAAAATCGGTAATGCATTTGTGCATACCGGCAACGTTCAGCATTTCCTGTTTCATCCAGGCTTTCCGGTCGATATTCGCCATAATGCGAAAATCGGCCGGGAAAAGCTGGCGGTGTGGGCCGCAAAGAAATTATCGTAGGGGCGCTGCTTGCTGCGCCCTGAATTACGGATGGAACCTTGGGCGCAGCAAGCAGCGCCTACGAAAACCAGAGATAAAAAG
>JBDTTC010000271.1:0-2061 GCA_039930825.1 Arenimonas sp. | reverse complement strand
GGGGACGGGAATATTGGCTTCGACTTCGAAACTGGTTTTGGCTGGGTCTTCGCAAAAGGTTTTACTTTTGGATTCGCCGCAGACTTCGGCAAGGAATTTATATTTCCCTGGCGTATGCACAAGAACACGCAATTGGCTAATGCCTTTGGCGTTTGTCTTGCCATTGCCGGGGAATAAACTGGCGTTGGCCGGGCCTTCGGTCTGGGTCCATCTTACCCGCGCATTGGCAGCGGGAATTTTTTCTTTGGAAACGAAGGCGCTAATTTCCGTCGAGTCATCAATCTTTACCGATTTACTTTCACTGGAAAGCTTGATCTCCAGAGGATTGTCTTCGGCCCATGTCTGGTTTGCAAAGAGACCGAACAAGCCTAGGCAGCTTGCCAGGACGAGATGTTTGGCCGTATTTTTTCCGGCAGATCTGTGCGCACTGAACATGTTGAACATAAGCCCTATCCCCTGGAGCAGTATTTAGTTCCGACTATCGGTAACAATAACGATATTGTCCAGATAATACGGACATGTCACTGAGACATGCTCTGCCTTTTTTTAGGCAATTGCCAGCATGGGTAGGGGAATAATTTCTTCTGGATGTTACAAGATGTTTCGTTCAGGAACGTGTAAACGAAAAACGCCATCAAACGTTGGATGTTCGATGGCGTAAATATTTTTTCGATAACATTTATTCGACGATTTTGCTAATCCTCATTTCAATCACGTCGCCATTGCCTTCTTTCTGTTCAATCCGTAGCGGTATGAATTGCTTATTCGGCGCCAACCAGAGTGTGGTCGTCTTTCCATTCGCGTTTTCACGGATGCGTTGCACTTTTACACTCTCAAGCAAACCAAGCTGCGTATCCATTTTTTCATTGCCGACCAAACGGTATAGATGGGTATTCAACTCGTCGCGATCGGCTACAGGATACGTCAGGTCGCCGCGTTTGCCTTGTGATAAATCCTGCATGATCGCAACGGTAATCGCATGTCGATCAAGAACGCCCGGCAGATATTTCAGCGTGTAGGTGTTTTCCTTGTCTTGACTGACGATGGTTTTATTTTGTGCATTTACGCTGATGCTGCGCTGCTTGTCTTTCCAGCCAGCTTTCTGGTTGAAGCGGTAGTCCAGTGTTTCCGGTCGGCCTTCATTCCATCGAATCAATGAACGTTCGTTGACCTCGACGCCGGCTATGGCAGCAATTCCGGTGCCGATAGTATTGGTTACTAATTCCCATCGGCCGTTACCTACTTCACCGAATTTAATCGTTGCCGTACCCAGATCTTTGCCGTTTCTAAATACCACGTAATTTGCCATGAAGGCTTTAGCTTGATAAGACGATGTCGCCGCCATCGGTTTCGTTTGGGAAGCAGAAACGACTGCGTCGGCATGGCAGGGAAGCAATAATGCGAAAAGAAAAACAATATTTTTCATTTGGTGTCCTGCAAAATATTTTCGGTATCCAGCTGCAAGGCTTTAACAGGCGGCGATTGTAAAAGTATACGGCCTTGCTCAAGCGCGACGATGGTTTCCACCAGGAGTGCATGTTCACGGGCAAGCACACGTTGTTCCAGCATATCGTCGGTGTCGTCAGGCAGTACTTCCACACATACCTGCGACAAGACCGGACCTGCATCCAGCTCCGGAATAACGCAATGCACACTTGCTCCATGCAGTTTTTCTCCTGCAGCCAAAGCGCGGGCATGGGTATGTAATCCCGGGAATTTTGGAAGCAGCGACGGGTGAATATTGATCATCACAGATTGCACTTTTTCTACCGTTTTTGCGGATATCAGACGTAAATATCCGGCACAGACGATGAGATCAGGCTGAACGGATTCTATTAGGCTGAATAAGTGTTCATCGAAAGCTTCACGAGAGCTGAATTCAGAGGCTTTGGCCGACGCACAAGGAATGCCCTGTTGTTTGGAAAAAGCGATTGCGCCCGATTTTTTTTTGTCGGAAAACACACCGGCAATCGTTGACTTCAAGTGGCCGTTTTGACAAGCCAAATGGATCGCCTGCAAGTTACTGCCGCGGCCCGATGCGAGCACGGCAATACGAAATGA
>JBDTTC010000270.1:0-5446 GCA_039930825.1 Arenimonas sp. | reverse complement strand
GCCAATACCATCCTGCGTTTGCAGACAAGGCTGAACACAGGTAATTCTAACCCTGCCGCACTGGAAGCACTTCTCACCCAGCTGACAAAAGTATTGCCGCCACGTGCCGTTGCAGAACCCATGGTGTGGTTTACCGCGAGTACCGGCAAGGAATCGCGCCTGATAATGATTGAGGATGTTTTGTATTTCCAGTCCGACAGCAAATACACCACGGTGATTACTGCCGAAGGTGAAGCCTTGCTGCGTACTCCTTTACGCGATTTGATCAACAAGCTGGATTCGAACCAGTTCAAACAAATTCATCGTGCCACCATCGTGAACATGAAGGCGGTTGCCGCCATAGCTCGCGATGAATCCGGTCGAGGCACGATCAAATTAAAGGGACGACCGGAAACGCTGGCAGTAAGTCTGACTTACATGCCTTTATTCAGGAACATGTAACTCAAGCAGCAATAAAAATTAAACCGGTGCCAATAAACGCCGGTACGGGCAGACGCTTGCCATTTTTCGGACAAACGCATCACTTACATCAAGGAAAAGCACCATGAAAAAGTCTCTCGCCCTCGTCTTCGCTTTATTACTCTGCGGTTCGCAAACGGCTAATGCCCAGGTTTCCGAAAACTCGACATTGTTCAAGGACATCATGGATCTTGATAGCCAGATATTCGAGCAGGGTTTCAATCAATGCAAGCCTGGAGTATTCGAAAAATACACTGCCAATGACCTGGAGTTTTTTCATGATACCGGCGGCACCCAAAACCGTGCCGAATTCCTGCAGGCGGTGAAGAAAAACATTTGCTCCAACCCCAATGGCAAGCCAATTCGCAGTTTAGTGCCGGGAAGTTCGCAAGTATTCCCGCTCGAAAACAACGGCGTACTCTACGGTGCCGTGCAGATGGGAATACACCGATTCGATACGAAAGGCGCCGATATCACCAAGGAAGGATATACCTTGGCTAAATTTACCCATGTCTGGCTGATACGCGATGGTCAGTGGCAACTGAAAACTTCGATCAGTTACGACCATCAGCACAAGGATGTTAAAACGGCTGACAACTTCTCGATCAGGAAAGCTCTCGCACAGCCGGTCAAGTTGTTGGAAGTGACGATTGCATCCTTGTCGTTCGGGGTTTATTTCCGGCAATGAAACAATGTTCCCCGGGCCATATTTATGGAACCGGGGAACATTGATGAATCATTGTTTTGGTACCAGCAAATCACCCGTCTGAATCTGGCGAGGGCTATCAGAGATCGGAATTTCCACATTGTAAAATTCGATCGGCATGCCGGCACAATTCAAGCCACTAGGGCCATCGCACAAATGAAAATGCAGATGCGGCTCGGTCGAGTTACCCGATGTTCCAACCGCAGCAATGACTTGTCCCTCTTTGACCAGGTCACCCACTTTCACTTTGATGCTACCGGGTTTCAGATGGGCTGATACCGAATAGACGCCATCTGCGTGGCGGACAATGACATGATTACCGGGAATGACATCGACGCCCTGGGCAAGCATTGCCCCCTGGTTTTCACGCAATCGCTTTTGATAATCGGTGAGGGTTTCATCCGCACGACGCATCGCGCCGACGCTGTCGGGAATCCCATCCCGAACCACCACAACTTCTCCTTCCGCCACCGCAGAAACGGGCTGGCCGTAAGCATAATAGTCTTCCGGTCTGGAACCGGTGCCGGCATAGGTACTGCCGGAGGCGCCAAAGCGCACAAAATCGAACGCAAATTCTTCCGGTACGACCCAACGGTGATGGCTATGCAAAGTCGAACCTGCCCCGGCTATCCAGTTGCCTTTCAAGGGGAAACGGAATTTTCCGGGCGCACTGCCATATTGCAGCGGCAGCGAAGTGACTGCATCGGCATCCTTGCCTTCGAAATCCACTGTTACGCGTAATGATTCGGGCTGGCCCGGAAAGGTAAAGGTTTGTGTCGCAAGATAAAGCGATGCGCCAGGTGCCAAGGTACGCGTCGCCGACACATTCGGTTTGCCGCCAAATAAAACCTGCGGATTGAATTGGAATGCGAGCAAGTCCATCAATCATGCCCCTGCCATTGCATTACCGCCTTTTGCGGTTTTATCCAGATCAGCGGCAAACAAGGTCTTGGCCAGAACAACGTCACCGCCACGCATCAACTCAAAGCGTACCTGACCGACCACGCGACTTGTATTACCCTTGTTCACGACTGCCGTATTTTGCAGTACCGCACTATTCAAACCACGTGCCGCTTCAAGCTGGTAAGTCCAAAGCTTGTTCTGCGGATAAAAACGAATCTCCACATCGGATGCATTTTGTGCACCTGCAAATCCGGGCAAAAGAAAACAGAGTGGCAACATGCCGCGAAGCAATTTCATAATGCATCCTCCTGAATAAACACTGGATTCGACTACCATATATAACTCTTTTTCCGATGAAAATAGGCCATTAGTGAGCATTACCATGGGGTTGCCGTCACCTCATTTTTCCATTCAGGTAGTACACTCAGGCACACACCCAAATCAGGATATTACCAATGTCGACGATCAAAGCCTGGGCCGCACACACTGCCGGCGGAAAACTGGAACCTTTCGAATATGATCCAGGCCCACTCGGCGATGAAGAAGTCGAAATAGCGGTCGAGTATTGCGGCATCTGCCATTCGGATTTGTCATTATTAAACAACGACTGGGGCATGACCCGTTATCCGTTTGTGCCTGGACATGAAGCCACCGGACGCGTTATCGCGATGGGAAATAAGGCCAAGGGCGTTAGCATCGGCCAACGTGTTGGGCTCGGTTGGAATTCGCATAGTTGCATGCATTGCAAACAATGCCTGATGGGCAATCAGAACCTCTGTGAAAATCTGCAGCCGACTTTGATTGGCCGCCACGGTGCCTTCGCCAATAAAGTGCGTGCGCATTGGGTCTGGACCATGCCATTACCCGAAGGACTGGACTCGCGTGAAAGCGGACCACTGCTATGCGGTGGCATCACCGTGTTTGCTCCGTTACGCGAATTGAATATTTCGCCAACCGCACGGGTTGGTGTGGTCGGCATCGGTGGCCTGGGGCATATGGCACTGAAATTCTGCAAAGCCTGGGGTTGCGAAGTAACCGCATTTACTTCGAGTGATTCGAAGGCCGAAGAAGCACGTGCCTTTGGCGCACATAATGTCGTGGCAACAGGTGATTCGAAAGCCATCGAGAAACTCGTCGGCACATTCGATTTGATCATCGACACCGTCAATGCAACGCTGGATTGGAACGGACTGCTAAATGCACTCGCCCCAAATGGCAGGCTGCACGTTGTCGGTGCAGTTCCAGAACCGATTCCTGTGCCGGTATTTACCTTGTTAATGGGACAAAAATCGGTTTCCGGTTCACCGACCGGTTCACGCGGTGCGATTGATTCAATGTTGAACTTCGCAGCTCGTCATCAGGTAACACCACAGACCGAACATTTTCCTATGAGCAAAGTCAATGAGGCGATGGAGCATCTGCGTGACGGCAAGGCGCGTTACAGAATCGTGCTCGACGCAGATTTTTAAAATCGAATATCCGGGTGTGCCATTGGTGCACCCGGAGGCTTTTCAACGAAGTTGACTGTCTTTGCTGCCGCGCCGATTATAGCCGTCGGTGCTGCCGTCTTCGAGGTCTTTCAATTGCTGACACGGCACACATAAACGTACGCCCTGAATAGCCTTGCGTCGTGCCTCGGGAATTTTTGCATCGCATTCTTCGCAGCGCTTCAAACTTTCACCTTTCGGTAGTCTGCTACGCACACGTTTTATTCCATCTTTCACGGTGGCATCGATCTGATCCTGCACCGCACCATCGCCTGCCCAGCCAGTGGCCATTTTATTCTCCTTAGTCGGCAATTGATAATGCAAAGATCATCATTGTTCGCGACAACAGTTCTGCTCGATTGATCCCGACACTGCAGGCTCAAACATTACTAAAAACTCATCCGCTCAGTTTCTGCCTCGCCTTCACTTCCGCTTTCGATAATTTTTCCAGACTTATCAAACACGTCGAAACTGATCGACGATTTAAATGATTTTCTGTCCTGCGAAAGCGTGATTTTCTCGACAAGAATACCGCTGCCACCCGGTGGCCAGCCTCCGCCATTGGCTATTTCATCAAACCCTTTCGGCGGGTTCGTCCAGAAAAACCGGTACTTCGCTTCGTATTTTCCTGGACCGGTCTTTCTCCATATGCCATAAGCTGGGGGCACAGGCGGAGAGGCATCGTAGTTCGACGATTCGGTCATGGTGCCGCCGGCATTGAATACATACAGAAATTCAAGATCTTTGACACCAGCAAGCACACCGTTCCTGAATTGCACTTTTCCATGCCAGGCGCCGACCAGATTATCTTGGGCCGAAATCTTTTTCGCGTATGACGAGGTCGCAAAACCGGCCATCAACAATGCCAGGGATAGAACAAACACGACCAGTGTCTTCTTCATTTAATCTTTCCCCTGATGCTGTCGATTTTTTGCAGTCTAGACCTTGTTCGCATATCGAACAACACGGCAAATCACGCGAAGCGGTTCTTCACTTTTGCGGTCTCGAAAGTCAAATGTGATGATGGCTTCCAGCGATAGAGACATAGGATAGCTGCAAGCACGCAGACTAAACCTGGAATGCTTGCCTCAAGACCAAATTGACCACCTGTTAGCCATGCAGGAGCATTCTTGAATTGAGGAATCAATAAACCAAAGCTACTCGTGCCGCTCACCCCGAAACCCAGTACGCTACCCTGCATCCAGTTGGCCATGAAGTGCAGACCGATAGGCATTGCGAGACTTTTAGTACGAATAAATGCCAATCCAAACATGATGGAAGCAAGGAAAATATTCAATCCGGCCAAAAGCTTTACGTTGCCTGACATGCCCGGATTATTCAGATGTGTAAGCAGGAACCAGCCCGCAAGAATCAACTGCGCCGGCCACAAGCCGAGCCCTTTGATGAATCTTTGAAAAATGAATCCCCGGAACATCAGCTCTTCGGCAAAAGCAACGCTGATGCAAAGCAGCAGACCCGATAAAATAGTCGCCTGCGCATCAGGATTCCATTGCCATCGTACTAGCCCGCAGGACGCCAGAAATAGTGCCGGAAAAAGCATAAGCGCGGCACCGGCTGTATTGCCGATCAGAAATTGCCTGAACCACCCTGCATTGAATTTACCCAGCAGTTCGGCGAGAGGACATTTGCGCATTCGCTGGCAAATCCATGAAGCCAGCAGAATAATCCCGGCTTGAATCGGCATGCTGATTTCAAAATGAAACTTCCAGGCAGCCAGCATGGTGGTCCCGAGAATGGCTGCCATTATCAGGAAAAATATGAAAAACCACCACCCATTGCGAAGCTTGCCGAATGGGTCAAACAAAATTTTCTTTATCATTTGCCTTCAATCCCTGTGGTGCCAGTATGGTGATCGATGGTGGCAATTTAT
>JBDTTC010000269.1:0-2538 GCA_039930825.1 Arenimonas sp. | reverse complement strand
CCATAGGTTAAGTGCGCTGGAGTGGCGCGATGCAGCTGCATAAAAAGGAATTGAAAACAAAGCTACGATTAATGCCTGCATCTGGAAAAAGACGAAAAACTTAGCCGGGCTGCCGTTCCAAGTAGCGCGCAATGCTTGATAGCGACCATCTTCTGCCTCATGCAGTACGCGCTTTAGAAGGTGAATGCAGAGGCGGGCTCCCCAGATACCGCCAAACAGCGCTACAAGAACTCTAGGGATATCGGAGCCACTGCCCAGATAACTCACTAAAACAGCCGCAACGGCCATCAAGCCGGCCCAGACCACATCGACATAGCCTACGTTTTTGACGCGCATGGAGAAGAACCAGGCCGCTGTCATTACGATTGCAGACATTAACCAAACCGAGAAGATCACCACCCACATCAGGCGAGGGCCTTATCAGGCTTGTCGTTGAATGACATGCGCTTATCGATATAGAAGATAGCGGGAATGACGAATCCCCAGCACAGACCGAGTGCCAGCATCACGAAGCCAAAGCTTGTTCCGTAGCCAATGACATTGAAGACCCGATCGGCACACCAGTAAGCCAGCGGCCCGCCTAGGAAGCCGAAGCCTGCCGCTAGAAAATAATTGTTACGGAGAAACGACATCGAGTGATTCAAGGTAAACGAGAAAGAAAGCCACAAAGCAATAATCCAAAGCGGTGCAAAGCTGACTATCGACCAAGGTAGTGTGTATTGAATCCAGCCAGTTGCAGAAAACAGAGAGTCAATCGCAACGCCGAGCACCAGTCCGATAAGCACGATGCGGCAATCCTGCTTAGCCTTGCCGCCGAAACATAGCATCAAGCTTGCGAATGCAACGCTGACAAAAAAGCCTAGCCAGAAATTGCCGTTGCTTGCACTGAAAAGCGTTGCGAACCAGACAGTTTGATAGCCAACGGCATTAAAAATATTCAACCAAGGAAATTTCATTGTACGTTGGTCATGGATGGTAGGAATTCCACACGTTTATTCAACGAGCGTGCAAACAGCAAATGTACGTCGCTAATTGATCGTTCGATGAAAGCACCCTCGCAATAAGCAAGATAAAACTCCCACATCTTTATGAATCGGTCGTCATAGCCCAATAAGCGGACATTTTCGAGCTGGCTCATGAAGCGACGACGCCATTCATGCAGCGTGCGGGCATAGCTCGGACCGATGTCTTCCAGATTTAGCAAACGCAAAGGTCCCGATTGCGCGGCAGCATTGACCATCACACTGACGCAGGGAATAAAACTGCCCGGGAAAATATAGCGTTTGATGAAATCGACCGAATGCAAGGCCTGCTCATAGCGATGGTCTTCTATAGTAATTGCCTGGATTAATGCCAATCCATCCGGCTTCAACAGCGAGGTGCATTTTGCCATGTAGGTATCGAGATATTGGTGGCCGATGGCTTCGATCATTTCAATAGAAACGAGTTTGTCATAGCTGCCTTCGAGATCACGATAGTCGTTCAACAGCAAAGTCACGCGGTCACTCAGTCCGGCTTCTGCAATACGTTGGCTTGCCAGGGCATGTTGTTCTTTTGAAATTGTGGTGGTGGTTACTTTGCAGCCGTAATGCTTTGCGGCATAAAGCGCCATGCCGCCCCAGCCAGTACCGATTTCGATCAAGTGATCGGTCGGTTTTAAATCAAGTTTCTGACAAATTCGTTCGAGTTTTCTGTCAGAAGCCAGTTCAAGCGTATCGTCTTCTTTCGCGAATATTGCGGACGAATACATCATGTTGTTACATAAGAAAAGTTTGAAAAAATCGTTGCCGAGGTCATAATGCGCGGCAATGTTTTTCTTGCTGCCGGCGCGCGTGTTGCGGGTAAACGCGTGCGCCGCTTTCATTAGCCAGCCGCCGATTTTCGCGGTGCCCGATTCCATGCCATCTAGCAAGTCGCGGTTGATTGCCAGCAAGCGGATAAGCCCGACCAAATCATCGCAATGCCAGAGGCTGTCCATGTAGGATTCGCCCGCGCCGACCGATCCGTTCAATGCGACCTGGCGATAGAACTCCGGACTGCGAATATTCAGTCGGACGTGTATGCCGGTTACCGATTCATCATTGCCGAGCATTACGCTGCCGAGGCCGTCAACCAAATGAATTCGACCGCCGTGGATTTGCGATAGTTGCTGATGAATTTTCTGGCGTAAAAAACGAGTAACGATACCGAAAGCATCGGTAGCGTTTATTTCGCTCGTTAATGATTCGACAGGACTACTCATTGATGACTCCATGTTTTGGTGTGACAGTTTTCGGATGCGAGTAAAACGGAACGCGCTTGATCCATAGTTTCATGGCTTGCCAATAGATGGCCAACGCGGTCTTGAACGTGACAAAGGGATACCGCAGCAGACATGAAGCCAGCGTGTTTGCGTTCAGCGGCTTGCGTTCTAGTACCAGAGTGGCGTCAAAATCGCGTGTAGATTGCTGCATTACATCCATATGTATGCGCAAGCTGCTGCCCGGGGATTCAAATGCCCAGTGGTAATTCCTGTCCATCGGCAAAATTTTCCCAAAT
>JBDTTC010000268.1:0-5278 GCA_039930825.1 Arenimonas sp. | reverse complement strand
AGATCAATCAGCATCAAATGGTTTTCGGTGCCGCCGGAAACGATTTTGTAACCGCGCGACATGATGGTTTTTGCCATAGCCTGCGCGTTTTTCACGACTTGTTTTTGATAGTCGGTGAATTCCGGCTCCAGTGCTTCCTTGAAGGCGACGGCTTTCGCGGCAATCACATGCATCAACGGTCCGCCTTGCGTGCCGGGGAAAACCAGCGACTGGAATTTCTTTTCGAGCGCTTCGTTGGCTTTCGCCAAGATAATGCCGCCACGTGGACCACGTAATGTTTTATGTGTGGTGGAAGTCACAACGTCGGCGTGCGGAACAGGATTCGGATAAATACCTGCGGCCACCAAACCGGCGACATGCGCCATATCGACAAACAGATATGCACCAACCGATTTCGCAATCGCCGCCATGCGTTCCCAATCGATGATTTGCGAATAAGCGGAAAAACCGCCGACGATCATTTTCGGTTTGTGCTCGTTCGCCAGTGCTTGAATTTCGTCGTAATCGATCAGGCCGGTGTCGGGGTTGATACCGTATTGCACCGCATTGAAAATTTTACCGCTGAAATTCACCTTCGCGCCATGGGTCAAATGGCCGCCGTGGGCCAGGCTCATGCCGAGCACGGTATCGCCCGGTGTCAGCAGGGCCAGATAAACCGCGATATTCGCCGATGAACCCGAATGCGGTTGCACATTGGCGTAATCGGCACCGAAGAGTTTTTTTACGCGCTCAATGGCCAGCGTTTCGGCTACATCGACGTATTCGCAGCCGCCGTAATACCGTTTGCCCGGATAACCTTCGGCGTATTTATTGGTCAGCACGGAACCCTGTGCTTCCAGCACGCGCGGGCTGGCGTAATTTTCCGAGGCAATCAGCTCGACGTGGTCTTCCTGACGCTGGCGTTCTTGCGCTATCGAGCGCGCCAATTCGGGATCGTAGCCTTCAATACGCATTTCACGGGGAAACATGAACACCTCGGGGGCAATGGGCAGGCGCAAATTGTAGCCCCCTGACCGCTTTAGAGCCACAAAATATAGCGTCAGCCCACCGTTTGCGGGATAATCGGGGATTAATAGACCGCAAACGCAAGCGATGCTTCGGCAGCGCCTGCGATAGCGCGCAAGAAGGTTCAACGGAGCGACTATGCAATACATCTACACCATGATCGGCGTCAGCAAGACCGTGCCGCCAAAACGCGAAATCATCAAAGATATTTCGCTGAGCTTTTTCCCGGGTGCAAAAATCGGCTTGCTGGGCCTGAACGGCTCGGGCAAATCCACCGTCCTGCGCATCATGGCCGGCGTCGATACCGATTTCCAGGGCGAGTCACGCCCGCAACCGGGCATCAAAGTCGGTTATCTGGAACAGGAGCCACGCTTGAACCCCGAACACACCGTTCGCCAAGCTGTTGAAGAAGGCGTCGGCGAATTGCTGCATGCCCAAGCGATGCTTGATGAAGTGTATGCGGCCTATGCCGAACCCGATGCCGATTTCGACAAACTCGCCGCCAAACAGCAACGCCTCGAAGCCATTCTTGCCACGGCCGATGCCGATACGCTGGAACTGCAACTGGAAATCGCGGCCGATGCGCTGCGCATTCCGCCTTGGGATGCGATTTGCGGAAAACTGTCCGGTGGTGAAAAACGCCGCGTCGCACTTTGCCGTTTGCTGCTGTCGAAACCCGACATGTTGCTGCTCGATGAGCCGACTAACCATCTGGACGCCGAATCGGTCGAATGGCTGGAACAATTTCTCACGCGCTTTACCGGCACCGTGGTCGCGGTGACCCATGATCGCTACTTCCTGGAAAATGCCGCCGAATGGATTCTGGAACTCGATCGCGGCAAAGGCATTCCATGGAAAGGCAATTACACCGCGTGGCTGGAACAAAAAGGCGACCGCCTGAAACGCGAAGAATCTTCCGAAAGCGCCCGACAAAAAGCGCTGGCCAAAGAATTGGCCTGGGTGCGCAGCAATGCAAAAGGTGGCCGTAGCAAAGGCAAGGCACGTCTGGCCCGCTTTGAAGAATTGAATGCTCAGGAATACCAGAAGCGCAATGAAACCAATGAAATCTTTATTCCGCCAGGCGAGCGTCTGGGCGATAAAGTTATCGAGTTTAAAAATGTTTCGAAATCTTTCGGTGATCGTTTGCTGATTGACGATTTGAGTTTGGCTATCCCGCCAGGCGCAATTGTCGGCATCATTGGCCCGAACGGTGCCGGTAAATCGACCTTCTTTAAAATGATTACCGGGCTTGAACAACCCGACAGTGGCGAAGTGGCTATCGGCCACACGGTAAAAATGGCCTATGTCGATCAAAACCGTGACGCACTGGTTGGCGATAAAAACGTCTGGCAAGAAGTTTCCGGAGGTTCCGATATCATCACCATTGGCAAAGTTGAAATTCAATCGCGCGCTTATATCGGCCGCTTCAATTTCAAAGGAGCGGATCAACAAAAACTAGTCGGCACATTGTCTGGCGGTGAACGTGGTCGTTTGCATCTTGCAAAAACTTTATTGCAAGGCGGCAATGTATTGCTGCTCGATGAACCCTCGAATGACCTGGACGTTGAAACCCTGCGCGCACTGGAAGATGCCCTGCTGGAATTCCCTGGCTGCGTGATGGTGATTTCGCATGATCGCTGGTTCCTGGATCGTATCGCCACGCACATCCTGGCGTTCGAAGGAGACTCGCATGTTGAATTCTTCCCGGGTAACTACAAAGAATACGAAGAAGACAAACGTCGTCGTCTGGGTGAGGAAGGCGCCAAGCCGCATCGCTTGCGTTACAAGGCCTTGAAGTAAGAAACTGACATCCCGGCGTATGCCGGGATGTTGTTATTGAAATCGGGAAAATTTTCGTTCGAGGTTTCCATGAGCTTTATCACTACGCTTCGCGAAGCACAGAAAAAAAACCAGTCACTGGTCTGCGTGGGCTTTGATCCCGAACTGTCGAAATTTCCAAAGCATCTGCAAAACCATCCGGATGCACTATTCGAATTTCATAAAGCGATTGTGGATGCGACTGCCGATCTGGTGTGCTGCTACAAACCGCAGATAGCCCATTTCGCAGCATTGAGTTCGGAAGCATCCCTGCTGCGCACCATTAATTATATTCATGAAACTTATCCCGGCATTCCGGTGATTCTGGATGCCAAGCGCGGCGATATCGGCAGCACGGCAGAACGTTATGCCATCGAAGCGTTTGATCGCTATCAGGCTGATGCCGTTACCTTGAACCCGTATCTGGGTCGCGATTCGATTCAGCCCTTTTTGGATCGCAAAGATAAAGGCGTAATTTTACTTTGCCGCACTTCCAACAAAGGTGCCGGCGATTTTCAGGATTTGATATCCGGCGGCAAACCGCTGTATCAGCATGTAGCAAGCACCGTTGCCGAACAGTGGAACGAAAATGGGAACTGCATGTTGGTGGTCGGCGCAACATGGCCGAGACAACTTGCCGATGTGCGTGCAATTGTGGGCGACATGCCATTCCTGGTGCCGGGTGTTGGTGCGCAAGGTGGCGATGTTGAAGCGATGGTCAAGAACGGCAAGACAACTAATGGCGATGGCCTGGTGATCAGTTCATCGCGTGCGATTCTGTATGCAAGCGTGGCTGAAGATTTTGCCAGTGCGGCGCGCAGTGCAACGCTGGTTTTGCGTGATGAAATCAATCGTTATCGTTGACTAATGCATAGGTGAAGGCGTGCTCGAATTAATTAGAAAAAGTTCCTTGTCCAATGACTTCATTGCGAAGGAGCATGGCGTTACCGTTGCCGAACTCGACCGTGCGACCTGGTCGCAGAATGCCACGGTGGAAATTCAGGGCAAGACTTATAATTTCAAAAAATCAGGCGTACTGCACAGCGTTTACACCTTGCTCGATGGCAGGCTTGAAGTAACGCAAGTCGAACAACCAAGCGCGTGGCAGTCCAAGCTCGTCTTTCGCTTAGACGGGAAAGAATATGCACTCGACACTAAAAACTGGTTTAGCTCTGCCTTGAATGTTGAACAGGACGGAAACCTTATCGGTGACATTCATTCAGCAGGAATGCTTAGCAGTACCATTGTTGTTGACCTTCCTGACCTTATTCCACTTCACGTCAGAGTCTTTGTCGGATGGATTGCACTACTTCGAATCGAAGAGACTGCGGTAGTAATCGGCGCTGCGACCTAGGCGAAGCTGGTGAAAAAAATTCTTTTCGTCTGCAGCCAAAACAAACTGCGTAGCCCAACAGCTGAACAAATATTCTCAGAAATCACGGGCTTGGAAGTGCTTTCAGCGGGCACCAATAATGATGCAGTTACACCGCTGAGCTCAGAACTGATCGAATGGGCCGACAAAATATTCGTGATGGAAGGCCTGCACAGGGCAAAACTTCAAAAAAGATTCCGCCATTCGCTCAATGGCAAGAAAGTCATTTGCCTCGACATACCCGATAACTTTACCTATATGGACCCGGAATTAATTACGCTTCTGAAGAAAAAAGTGGCGCGATTTCTAGCGTAGCCCAAGTCGTGGCGTCATCAAATCCGGATTTTTCCGGTCAGCATATCCTTGTACATCACCCAATCACCCAGCAGTGAATAAAACGGGTATTTGAAAGTCGCCGGGCGATTTTTTTCGAAGAAAAAATGGCCGACCCAGGCGAAACCGTAACCGAGCACTGGGATTGCCCACAACCAGATCATTGGCAATAGTTGCGCGGCAACGAGAATGGCGATAATCACGATTCCGGTCGTGCCGGCGAAGTGCAAACGACGACAAGTCAGATTGCTGTGCTCGGCCAGATAGAAGGGATAGAAATCGCGGAATTTGCTGTACTGGCTCATAGCTCACCTCGCTTGTCTTCGGCTTTTGCTGCATCCCAGAGTGCATCTTGCTGCTGTAGATTCAAATCTGCAAGTTGCCCGCCCTGTTCATGAATCATGGCTTCCATACGGCGGAAACGGCGTTCGAACTTCTGGTTGGCCCGGCGCAATGCGGCACCAAAATCGACCTTGCCGTGCCGAGTCAAGTTAGCCGCAACAAACAATACATCGCCCAACTCATCTTCTAGTTCGGCATGTCCAATGCCTTTGGCAAACTCTTCACGCAATTCTTCGATTTCTTCATGCAGCTTATCGAATACCGGATTCGGATCGGGCCAGTCAAAACCTACTGTCGCCGCACGTTTCTGCAATTTTACCGCGCGTTGCCATTCCGGCAGGCCGCGAGAGATGCCGGACAAGATGCTTTCGTCACGCGCACCGTTTTTTTCTTCGCGCTCGCGTTTTT
>JBDTTC010000267.1:0-4373 GCA_039930825.1 Arenimonas sp. | reverse complement strand
GATGAAAGCCCTGTTCGCAGCCTGCGCAGAATTTCGCAGCTATTTGCCAAGGAATACATGCAAAACCGGAAATCATTGCTGGCTCAACAACGGCTAATCCAAACCGCTCCAGCACTGCTCGCTCGGGAGCATGAAATCGATAGCGATTGGGAAGCCGGCATGGCCCGCACTTTCCGCGCTCGATACGGCCAAGGCCATGAAGCAGAATTGCGTGCCCGTGTGCTAGCAGGTGCCGCTATTGGCGTGATACGCGCGACCATGCGTCATTGGTTTACTACCGATGCCAAGGCAGATCTCGCGCAGTTGGGTGATGAGGCATTAGATCGTTTGGAACGTGGGTTCTTGCCACTGCAAAAAGACTAATCTTTTTCGTATCGATTTTGAATGCTTTGGTTGATTTGCGTAGATGCCGTACCGCTCATGCCTTGGTACGACATTCGATATTATTTTATTTGCAAAGATTGAAAGCGACTTTTCAACATTGGATATACCAATGCGGTTGATCCTTTTGTCTATCCTAAATACCGTTTCAGCCCGCGTACTACTTTAGGTTGTTTCAAAGTATCGTCTGCCAAATCGAGCAAAATTCTGGCTGCTTCCGGCGTGGCGATATCGATTCCAAGTTCAGCGTCCACAGGCCAGTCTGCGTCCAGATGTAAATAGCGATCACGCAATTGATCTTCCATCATCGATTGCACATGTTGCTGTTGGACCGAGATCAGCGACAAAATCAAACGCCCATCCGATAACCATTCGACTGCTCCGTCTTTTTCACTGAGCTTGCTTTCGGGTCTGTAATTCGCAGTCGCGGTTCCGATGGATAACATCCTTATTCTTGAAGGCTTGATCTTCATGAAATGCTCCGCCTCGTGCAGGGCGACTAAATCCGGTGCTACGGCAAACATTCCGCCATCAGCGTAAAGCTCGCTGTCAATCTTGATAGATGGAAAGTATGTAGGTGCTGCCGATGTAGCCATGGCGACGCTAGCTGCCCGAATGTTTTCATCGCCGCGCGAGCCGGAAGCATGCGGGGTCTTGAATATTTTGGTGGTGCAATTGGTGATATTGACCGCTGGCACAACGATTGGATGCAATGCCTCGGCGAGTGTTTTGCGGCCCAAGTGAGTAAGTAGAGCCTTATTCAAAGCAATACCGTTATATTTGGGGCCAAGTACCGAGCGTGTGAGATCTCTCAAACGAGAAACAGGATTAGTCGGCAAGGAACGTCCGGAAAATATCTTGGTCCCGTTTTCCAGGAATAGTTGCTTGATCTTTGCCATCGGAATTTCGTAGGCAAGGGCGATGGCAAGAATTCCACCTACCGATGTGCCTGCAATCAGATCAAAACGACGTCCCAATGGCTCGCCTGCTTGCGCTTCCAGTTCTGCAAGTACGCCTGCGGTGTACAGGCCAAGATAACCACCACCTGCGAGTGACAATATCTGAAAAGGTTTTTCGTTGTCGTTGTCTGCCATGTTCAGAAGTATCTCAAGGTTCGGTAATGCCGCAACATGGGCATTCCTTATCTACCGGGATTTGCAATTCGCTGAAGCGCATTGCAAGTGCATCGAATTGCAGCAAGCGGCCACTAAGTGTTAGCCCAATACCGAGAATGATCTTGATGGCTTCGGTGGCTTGCAGCAAACCCATCACGCCTGGTAGCACGCCTAGTACGCCCGCCTCTGCACAATTGGGCGCATCTTCACCAAGCGGTGCTTCGGGAAAGAGGCAGCGATAACATGGCGCCGAACCACGCTGGCGACCAGCGTCGAACACGCTCATTTGTCCGCTAAATCGTTCAACAGCCGCATACACCAGCGGCTTGGCCAATTCGACGCAGGCATCGTTCAACAAATAGCGGGTGGGGAAATTATCCGAACCATCAATGACCACATCTGCATTCGCAATAATGCTGCGGACATTGTCGGCATTTAATCGTAATTGCCGTGTCTTAACTTTCACTCTTGGATTCAATGCATGAATCGAGCTTGCTGCGGAATCCACTTTGGGGCTTCCGATGCTGGCTTCGGTATGCAGAATTTGTCTTTGTAAATTACTTTTATCGACCACATCGTTATCAATAATCGTGATGTTTCCGATTCCGGCAGCGGTTAAATAGTAAGCAGCGGGAGAGCCGAGGCCACCTGCTCCGATTAAAACGACATGCGCTTGTTCAAGCTTTTTCTGTCCATCGATTCCGACTTGCGGGAGACGCAAATGTCTTGCGTATCGTTCGGTGAAGTCCTGGTCGAGAACATTATCTTCGAGTGGTAGCTGTTCCGCCGACCAGCGCTGGAATCCGCCGAGCACATTGAATAGATTTTTGTAGCCAAGTGCAGCCAGTTTCTCCGCCGCCATCAATGAACGTTTACCGCTGCCGCAGACCAGTAGTATTTTCTGATCATGATTGGAAATATAGCTCGCCGGATCTTGTTCCAGTTTTTCTCTTGGAACGGCTAATGCATTTTTAGGTAAGCCAAGTGCATGTTCATCGGATTCACGCACATCAATCAAAGTCACACCCTCAGCTTGCATGGAAGCGGCTTGTGCAGGCGTGATATCGGTAATTATATTTATCATTGAATCAGGACAGCCAGCGCCCATAGGGCAAAACACGCATCATTGCACCGGCGGCAATATTACCTTCGCCTTCCGGCAGCATGATGAGTGCATTGGATTCGGCGGCAGCACGCAATCGATGCGATCCGGTAGCGGCATTCGGCGTGACTGAAATCATGCCTTGGTTGTCTATATGTAAATCACCGCGCATGAATTCTAGACGTGCATGCTGCTTGGAAATACTTTGCGATAACTGCGCGCGCAGCAGGCTCCGTGCTTCTGCCCTGCCCTGAAGTCCGTCAAGCAAACGACGACCTAGACTCAAGAATGTTGCCAATACGGAAACCGGATTGCCAGGCAAGCCCAAAAATAAAGTTTTGCCGACTTGCCCGAACAAGAGCGGCATGCCGGGTTTCATGCGTACTTTCCAGAAATGGATTTGTCCGTGCTGCTCCAGGAAAGCCGGCAGATAATCTTTTTCGCCGGCTGAAACGCCGCCGCAGGTAATGACTACATCGAAAGAAAATGCGGCGTCTCTCAACGCAGTTTCGATCCGGGCCGGATCGTCCGGCAATACCGGCCATGCAACCGGTTCCAGACCTTCGGCGATCAATAAATTTTGCAGCAGCACGCGATTGCTATCGTAAATCTGGCCGGCCTGGAGTGCTTGGCCAGGAGCTTGCAACTCATCGCCACTGGTAAAAATCGCAACGGTTGGACGCGTGGCGCAAGCCACATCATGCAGACCGATAGCCGCCAGCAAGCTGATTCTCGCTGCCTTCAAAACTTGTCCGGCTTTGGCGACGTTATCATCCACCGCAACATCTTCACCGACACGACGAATATGGGAACCGAATTTACCGGCGCATGAAATTTCACACTGCCCTGTTCTTCGCTACTGTCTTCCTTTATGGCAATCGTATCGGTACCTTCAGGAAGCATGGCGCCGGTTGTAATACGCACACACTGCCCTTTCTCGATCACGAATCCTTTTGGCGCCCCTGCAAATTGTTCGCCGATGATTTCGAAACCCGATTTTGCATATTCATTTAGATCTTCTGCACGCAGTGCGTAACCGTCCATAGCGGCATTATCAAAATTCGGCAATGCGACATTGGCGATAATATCTTCGGCCAAAACACGATTTAATGAGCGTGCCAGTGGAACGCGTTCGACACCAAGACGGTTTGCGGCAGAGACATCGTCAATAATGGTCTGTGCTTCGGAAAAACTGATTCTTTGAGGATATGTTGAGTTCACAGGGTATTAAAATCTTCGGGGGTGTTTAGATTACCGATTTGAATGTCGGCGCGGTTAATAAATTTGAAATTTAATTTTGACAATACGGAATGAACGGCATTTTCGTGTCTTTCGAGAGCTTGGCTAACGGCAGACAGGCAACTATCGACATGCCATAGCGCAAATAGTGGCTGCGGGCCGTTGCCATCATGCAGTTGTATGCCGGGCTGTACTGGATTGTCGATCCATTGCATTATCAGTTCTATCGGCACATTTTTTATATCGACTGGAATGCTTAACAGATACTCGCTTTTGCATGCATCGAGCAATGCTTCGATGCCGGCGAGTGGTCCCGAAAATGCCCTGCGCTTATCAAATACGGGGATTACATTCATCGCCGTATAACGATCATCCGGTTCACGGGCACTGATAAATCTACCGGCGAAGTGGAATGTCAGCTTGTCGAGAATACGTTCACAAAGAAATTTATCTTCATGGCGAACAAAGGCTTTGTCCGCGCCATGCAGACGCAAACCACGACCACCTGCAAGAATGCCTAGACTAATGCGTGGTAA
>JBDTTC010000266.1:0-3401 GCA_039930825.1 Arenimonas sp. | reverse complement strand
AGTTCCACATCGAATTTACTGAGGTAGGTGCTGTCTAGGCTAAGGCGGAAATTACCGATGGCGGTATCAAAGCGATACTTGAAGCCGAGATCGATGCCGGTCGTGTTGAATGTGCCGACATTCTCGTCCCGATCGGTAACATAGTTCAAATTGCCGTTGGCACGACGCGTAATCAGCGAACACACTGGCGATGGAGCGCCGGCTGTGGTGCCAAAGCAGGCATTCAGTATATTTTGCGTGCCTAATTGACCAATCGAATCTTTCAGCTTGGTGTTCCAAAGATCGACCGTGGCAGAGAAGCCGTCAAACCAAGACGGTTCATACACAAAGCCTAAAGTGGCGACATGGCCATGTTCAGGCTTAAGACTAGACGTACCGCCTAACACGGCAGTTGACTGGGTATCGGACTGAGCAAAGTGAACATTGTAGTTTGGCAAGTTGGGGTCAGTTTGCTCCGGCAAATTCGTGTCGAATAGTCGTACGCCTTGACAGGCGGGATTGGTCGAAAGCCCGCCTCCTGGGCCCTCGAGGCCATTACACGGATCAGTGTAAGTCGGATTGGTAACACCAAGGCCGCCAAAGAGGTTGAGAGGGGTGGGGGCACGGAAAACTTCGGCAAAGGTGCCGCGCATCAACACTTGTGCCGAAGGTCGGAATTCAAATCCGATTTTGCTGTTCACGGTGTTACCGAAAGTCGAATAGTCGGACCAGCGAGTACCGATTTCCATGCTAAATTTATCCGTGAAAGGAATACGGGCTTCGCCATAGACTTCTTTCACGTTGTAACTTCCGTGGGTATCGGAGGCGCAAATTTCCTGTGAGACACCGCAGGTGAGAGTCACGGGATCGAAAATCTGTGCCGCTGTAATATCGACGTCCAAGCCCACTCTGCGATATTCGAAGCCAACTGCAGCCTGCACATTGCCGGCCTTCATTTCAAACAGGTCGCCGGAGAAGTTGGCCTGGAAACTCTTCTGGGTTTGTATCCGGCTGTTGGCCAGATCAACACTGATGTTAGCCAAAGCAGCCAACTGGGCCTGACCTGCAGCGTTGTCGGGATTGAATTCGCCGACAAAGTTGACTGGCACGCAGCCCGGAATTGGCGTGGTGAAGGTGCCGTCGGTGTAGCAAACGCCGCCTTGTGATGGGCCCAGGGCATCTGCCAACGCTACGTAATCGATGTAACCAAAGTTTTTGAAATCCTGCTTGATTTTGCCGTAACCGATAGTGGCATCCCAAGTCCAGGAAGTATCACCGAAAACACCTTTCAGGCCGGTATTGATGTGGTTGACGTTGGTTTCGAACTCATAGACGCGATTACCTAGGCGACTCAAGCGCAGACGGATATCTTCAATGTCTGTGCCCCACGGATTGTATTGGTTGAACTGGGAAAGTACGACACCATCGGCCAAGCCGTCGAATGGCAATGGGGCGATTTGCGAGGAGGAGCGAGTACGATTGGTGAACACATCAATATAGGCATTGACCTTGTCATTGATATCGTAGTTACCGGTGACGAACAAGCCGCTACGTTCTGCCGGTGTCAATTCCAGATTGCCGACGGCTTGGTAGTTGAATGAATCGCGAGCGAAATTGAAGCAGCGGAAGTCGCCTTGATTGGCCCCTGTAGTGCCTGGCGTCAAGGTGACGGAGGGGCAACCATACAGTGCAAGCAAAGCGGGATTTTGGTCGATGAAATAACGACCGGTGATCGCACGGCTTGAACCGCCCTGGACCACGCCGGTTGAAGTGGTGGAACCCAATGACAATGCGAAGAACGAAAATTTACGATCAGAGGCCCGAACTTCTTTTTGATCATTGAAATTGGCAGAGACAATCAAATGGCCACGATCATTATCGAAACCAGCCGTTGCATTCCAGCCAATGCGTTCGCCATCCCCTTTTGAACTAGTGCCATAACTGACATTGGTTTCCACGCCATCAAAAGTCTTTCTCAGAATAAAGTTGACGACGCCACCAATGGCATCAGAACCGTAAACCACTGAAGCACCATCTTTCAGTACTTCCACCGATTGCACCATCGACATCGGGATCGCATTGACGTCAGTGGTCACAATGCGGCGACCATTGACTAGAATAAGAGTGCGCTGATCACCCAAGCCACGCAATGATACCGTGGCTGCACCGTCACCGCCGCCATTGTTGACCGACGGGTTGGTCGCTGCACCTGCAATTGATGGAATTTCCTGAAGGAAATCACCGATCGTTAAAGCGCCGGTTTTTTCAATGGTCGCCCTGTCGATTTTAAAGACCGGACTTGCGCCTTCACTTTCTGTACGTGCGATACGCGAACCGGTGACTTGCACTGCGCCAAGTGTCTTCGGGTCGTCTTTGCTGGCGTCCTGGGCGAATGCAGTTGCACCTAGCAGACTGGTACTGGCAACGCCGAGCCAAAGAGCACGCTGAACACTCTCAGCGAGTAAATTTCTATTTTTCATTATGGTTAATCTCCTAATTACAGGGTATGTAGAGATGGTGGGGTTGACGTCAATATCAGTGAGCTAGAGCAGGTATGCTGATTTGTTAAGGCTTGTTACACGATGTCAACAACATGTTTTTAACGTTATTTTCATATTCTGTCTAGTCACTAAAGGCAGGGGTAATAAGCAGGCAGGGGCTAAAAACACGATACGAGGCCATTCGCGGTCTGGTGCGCTAAATTTAGGCCACAGTTGATTGCCTTTAAAGGCAAACATACCCGATGGAATGTTCATCCAGACTTAACATATGATGGCTGGCATTTTCACTAAAGGCCATTATGAAATACCAATACCCCTTATCCCTGGTTTTTAAAATCACGACGCTTTCGAGCGATTTCACCGTTTCCGATGCCCGTGAAAAATCCCTGTTTTACGTGCGACAAAAAATGTTCAAACTGCTTGAGGAAGTACTGGTTTGTAAAGACTCCACGCAGGCGCAGCAGCTTTACACGATCAAGGCGAATAAATGGCTGGATTTTTCCGCAGCCTATAACTTCACTAATACGGCAGGACAGGATCTGGGCAAAGTGGCTCGCAAGGGTTGGGCGTCGATCTTCAAGGCGCATTATGAAATCTTCGATGCGCAGCAGACATTGACCCATACGATTCGCGAAGAAAATGCATGGATAAAAGTGTTTGATGCACTTTTCAGTGAAATTCCGATTCTCGGTTTGTTTACTGGCTACCTATTCCATCCCGCTTATCTGGTGACCAATAAAGCCGGTACGGTCGTGGTGCGCCTGGTAAAAGAACCGTCATTGATCGGTCGTCGTTTCAAGCTCGAGAAAAAACTCGGCTTTACAACTGAAGAGGAAGAAGAGCGCGTTCTTTTAAGCCTTTCGATGTTGCTATTGCTGGAAAGACGCCGCGGTTAATTTTTGTCGGGTGTGCGTAGGGGCG
>JBDTTC010000265.1:0-2229 GCA_039930825.1 Arenimonas sp. | reverse complement strand
AGTAAAAAAAACAAACTGACGGCGGTAAATGTACGAACAAGCATCATGCTTCTCCCCAAAGCGATCTGTTCAGACAACATACTCCCGCGGAATTGGCAAAACAATGAGCGTGTTCACGCTATCAAGACTCAATGGGCCGGCCTAGCAATGGGTAATCATTGCCACAGGCCGCTTTGACGCGTAAAATGCGCGGTTCCTTGTAACTTATTGATTTTCAGGGTTTCGCTCGGCCGAGCGGCCCTCCAGGAGACATCATGGCCCGTGTAACCGTAGAAGATTGCTTAGATGTAGTGGGCAACCGCTTTGAATTAGTGGTGATGGCTGCCAAGCGCGCTCGCCAGCTGGCTAAAGGTGTTGAATCCACCGTTGAAAACCATGAGCACGAAGACAAGCCAACCGTTCTGGCACTGCGTGAAATTGCTGCCGGTAAAATCGACGCTCAATTGATCGACGAAGTTGAAAAATCCGAACGTGAACGCCGTGAACGCGAAGCGCTGGAATGGGCTGCCGCCGAAGTGGTGGACGACGATTTATCCAAGGGCGGCGACGATTAATTGTTTGGCGTGAATGCGCCGTAAATAAAAAGCTTCCTGATAAAACGATCTCGGCAACGAGGTCGTTTTTTTATGCGCAAGGCATTGAAGCAAAACGCTTAGCCAAGTAGTCTGGGGCTATGCCTCATGTAAAAGCCACCATTGATCCAGCACTCACGCCTTGTCCGGACCCGTGTCCGGATGCCGTGCGCGCATTGGAATTGCGCCTCACCGAATATTTGCCTTCGGCACAAATTTTGAAAGTTCGCCAGGCCTACCAGATCGGAGCCATGGCGCATGATGGTCAAACACGAAAGTCCGGTGAAGCCTACATCACCCATCCGGTAGCCGTAGCCGGCATTCTGGCCGATTTGCGACTCGATGCCGAAGCGCTATGTGCCGCAATCCTGCACGACACGCTCGAAGATACGCCGTTACCGCGTTCGCAAATCGTCGACATGTTTGGTGAAACCGTAGCAGAGTTGGTGGATGGTGTAACCAAGCTCGACAAGATCCAGTTCAAAAGTCAGCAAGAAGCGGTTGCCGAAAGTTTCCGCAAAATGATGTTGGCCATGTCACGCGATTTGCGCGTGATTCTAATCAAGCTCGCCGACCGTCTGCACAATATGCGTACGCTCGATTCGATGAGCACGGCATCGCGCCGCCGCATTGCCCGTGAGACCCTCGAAATCTACGCGCCGATTGCACAGCGGCTCGGTATGAATCGGATCAAATCCGAATTGCAGGATTTGGGTTTTCGCGCGCTTTATCCTATGCGTCACCGCGTGATCGCCAAACGAATTGCTTCACAACCGGTCATGCGCCGCGAAGCGCTCGCGACGATCGAAGCGCAGCTCGCACAAAAATTGACGCAGGAAGCTCTACCGGTTCGGGTGATCAGTCGTGTCAAGGCACCGTGGAGCATCTATACCAAGATGCGACAGGAAAATAAAAGCTTCGACCAAGTCATGGACGTCTTCGGTTTTCGCGTGGTGGTGCAAAAAGTTATGCAGTGTTATCACGCACTCGGTGCAGTACATTCATTGTTTAAACCGCTCGATGCCAAGTTCCGTGATTTCATTGCCATTCCAAAAGCCAATGGCTATCAAAGTTTACATACCTTGTTGTTCGGGCCATATGGTTCGCCGGTCGAAGTGCAAATTCGTACCGAAGAAATGGATTTGATTGCTGAACGAGGTGTTGCAGCACATTGGCTTTACAAGAATGCCGGTCGGACCAGCAACAACGCACAAATCCGTGCACAGGATTGGGTGCGAGGTTTGGTCGATTCGCAAAACGTGGCCGATTCGTCAATTGAATTTCTCGAAAACGTCAAAATCGATTTGTTCCCCGACGAAGTCTATTTGTTCACGCCGAAAGGCGATATTTTTTCATTGCCGCGTAATGCGACAACGCTCGATTATGCATACGCCGTGCATACCGATGTTGGCAATCACGCGGTTGCCGCGCGGGTCGATAAAAAACTCGTTCCCTTGCGCATGAAATTGATCAGTGGCCAGACGGTTGAAATCATTACCGCACCCTCGGCCAGCCCAAGCCCGCAATGGCTGGAATTTGTGGTCACCAGCAAGGCGCGTACCGCAATTCGCCATTCGCTAAAACATCTCGAACACGAAAACGCGGTTGACCTTGGTCATCGCATGCTCGATCGCGCGCTCGAAAATCTCGATAGCTC
>JBDTTC010000264.1:0-2402 GCA_039930825.1 Arenimonas sp. | reverse complement strand
GATGCAGAGCTATGACGATCCCGATTTCCAAGTGGCATACCGGAAGCGTGGCGATACTTTGCATTTCAAAGTAAGCGGCGACGTTGATTCACAGGCGATAAGGATCGCCTACTGGCAGGAAATTGTCGCCATCACGAAGCGGGAAGGCCTGCGAAAATTATTGGTCATTGATCGCAAAAAGCACAAACCGGCCAGTCCTGAAGAATTGGCGCAATTGGCAGCGATGATGCAAATCCACAGCAATATCGTCGATCGCATTGCGGTGGTCGAACCGACGGCAAAGTTTGTGTCGGCGATGGAACACGCCGAAATCGAGGGTCGTGAATTTGGCTTTAATGTGCGTATTTTCAATCGCGTTGAAGATGCCGAACGCTGGTTGATGTACGGTTCATCGGACGAGGCTTAGCGTTGTTTTTCAAGCATAAAAAAGTACGCCCGAGTGAGCGTACTTTTAGTTCCGCAAAACCCGCAGCAACTAATTGCGCGATGGATAAATGCCTAGCATGCAAATGTTGTAAGTCAAACCATTCGGCGCTGCGCCACGAAGATCCGGCAATGCAAAAGTAGTTTGGCCATTTCCACCGTAATAAGTACCCAATAAGGAAAACAGGGCGGTATTTTGTGCGATGGACAAAATTTGGCCATTTGCAGGCGTTCCAATTCCTACAGCGCCCGCTGTCAGGAAGACCGTACCCATAACACATTCGGAACGTCCGTCTGCCGCATAGCTGGTATCGGTACCAAACTTGGTATCAACTCCCGTCGGGCCTTGAATACCCTGTGGGCCCGCTGGTCCTTGCGGACCCGTCGCTCCCGTTGTACCAGGGGCGCCCATGGCGCCTGTTGGACCTTGCGGACCGGCTGCACCCGTTGCACCTGGTGTTCCAGGACTGCCCGGGACTCCAGGAGGACCCATGGTTCCAGGCGTACCTGGAGCACCAGCAGCACCAGCAGCACCTGTTGGACCCGCTGCGCCGGCAGGACCTGTTGAGCCCGCAGGGCCAGTTGCGCCTGCTGGTCCTGCTGGTCCCGCAAGACCGGTCAAACCACGTGGGCCTGCGGGACCCGCGGCACCGAGCGTCAAGTTGTAACGCGTTTCATAGTAACGAGTCTGCGGCGGGTACTGCGTTGCTACGACCAAGGCATAATCACCAGCAGGCGGGAAGCCGCCGGCAAAAGTACAAATCAAAAGTGTCGTATTACTGCCCTGCACGCAGCTCGATGCAATATTGCCCGGCATGCCGGCTTCGCCGAGCGTTACCTTCATACCGCTGTTTTTTACCAAATCGGCGCCGGCAATAACGATGCTATTAGTCGGACTATCAATATAAATGGCGTCGATACGTGGCGCGGTTTGCGCAAAAGCCGTCGTTGCCATCATCAATAGCGCGGCACCAAACCCCGATGCGCACAAACACGTTTTAAAACTAGACATAAAACCCCCTGACATTGATTAAACTCAATAAAAACGGCAATAGCCGCCTATAAAACAAGCTTTGAAAGCGTGACATTTAATTGCTGCAAAAACCACTTTTTTAATTCAGATTTGCTGTGCTTCCGTTTTTCGATATTTCCTTGAATATCTGCCTTACCTAGAACGCGTTAGAAACCCTTAGGAGGCCACCGCATTGCGGCCACTTTCCTTGGCACGATACAAAGCCTTGTCGGCACTTTGCATCAAGCCAACAAAATCGTTGGTTTGTGGTGGCACTCTGGTGGATATCCCCAGACTGATAGTGATATGTCTTGCGATCAAATTCCCGTCGTGGGAAATAGCCAGTTTTTCCACCGCTGCACGAATTTTCTCTGCAATTTCCCTCGCGGCGGTTTCATCGGTATTGGGAAGAATGACGGCAAATTCCTCGCCACCATAACGCGCCACTAAATCACCGCCGCGTTGCGCGCTATCGGAAATGGCCTGAGCCACTTTGCGAAGACATTCGTCGCCGGCCAAATGACCATAAAGATCATTGTAGCTTTTGAACATATCGATATCAGCCATGATCAACGATACCGGCTGGCCGTGACGCATCGCGCGGCTCCACTCGCGCTCCATCACTTCATCAAACATGCGGCGATTCGCCACTAGCGTCAAACCATCGGTCGCGGATAATTCACGCAAGCGATCCTCGAGTTGTTTTTGCACGGTGGCATCATGAAATACCATTACGTGATGCAACACCGTTCCATCGTCCGCATGCACGACATCGACATTGGCTTCCATCGGGAAAGCATTGCCGTTCTTGCGTTTGGCCCACAAGGTACCTTCCCAGTGGTCGCCCGATTGCAGGCTCGAATGAATTTGTAAAAAAATATCTGCGTTGTGATCGGTGGCTTCGAGTAACTGCGGCCCCTGATTCAGCACCTCGCTGGCGGCATAACCGCTTATATGCTCGAAGCCG
>JBDTTC010000263.1:0-5784 GCA_039930825.1 Arenimonas sp. | reverse complement strand
ATTGCACTGAAAACGACCGGTATCGCCATTTCCTATACAGCACTGACGCTGGCGGTTGGTGTTGCGATGTGGATGTTCTCCGACCTTAAGTTTCAGGCCGACATGGGCGTGATGCTGACGTTTATGTTTATCGTGAATATGATCGCTGCGATTATATTCTTGCCTGCACTGTGTCGCTGGTTGCTCAGACCAACTGAAAAGGATGATTGGAAGCCAGTGCTGTAAGTTTCCAATTCATGAAAATAATAAAAACGGGCTTCGGCCCGTTTTTATTATGTCGAATCCGTAGGAGCGCCGTCAGGCGCGAATGCCGAAAGATTCGTAGCTGCTGAAAGATTCGCGGCTGAAGCAGCTCCTACCGTGCTGTCAAAAAATCAGCTTCTATTTTTATTCTTCACAATGTTTCGGTAAGCAATAATCAATACGCCGCCAATCACCATCGCGCCACCAACATACAATTTCGGCCCGGGGTTATCGCCCCAAACTAGAATGCCAAATATCACGGCCATCACCGGCGCACATAAAAGATACGGAGTGATCTGCGCTACCGGATGCCTTTTTATCAATGCAAAATAAAGTCCATGTCCGAGCAGCGAGGAAACAAGCGCTGAGTATGTAACGCAAGCCCATGTTGTCAGGCTTGCATTCTTAATCGAGGGAACCACATCGGATTCAAGCAGGAAACTCACCAGCACCATCGGCAATACGCTGATCAACGCCGACCAGCCTTGCTGCTGGACTACATCGATGCCTTGCAGGCCGCGCATCCAGATTGTGCCTAGGGCAAGAAAAAAAGCCGCTGCCAACATCGCCCATAATGCCGAAGGTTTATCCAGCACGATGGGATCAAAACCAAGAATCAATACGCCACCAAAACAAATCGCAATGGCCAAGCCGGTGCGCCAGGCAAAGCGTTCGCCGAGTAACCACCAGGCGAGTAAAGCCGACATCGGCACATAGCTTTGCAGGGCAATGGCAGGCGATGCCAAATCGCCTGCCAATTTCAGTGCAATCGCACATAGGCTGAGATGGATAGCGCCATTATTCAGCGCAACGACAGTGAGTCTCGACCATTGCTCGCGCGCCGGAATTCTCAGGAAGGGCAGCAAAACCAAAGCCAAAATACCCATACGAACGGCAGAGAATAATATTGGCGGCAATTCCCGGACGCCAAGTGCAGTAGTGATGAAGTTTCCTGCCCACGCTAAACAAATCACCGCGATGAGCATGCCATCGCGGCTGCCGATTTTGTGATGACTCATTTAGGCTTTTATGCCGAGACGGTAATAAAGTTTACGCAATGTCCACATTGGGCCAACCAGCAGGTACACCATGTCGGTCAGAAAACTTGGGCGCTTGCCTTCGATTTTATGGCCGATAAATTGGACGATCCAGGCAATGACAAACACGCCAACGGCAAGTCCGAACAAAACGTAGATGCCATAGGTATAGAGTATCCAGCGATTCAGAAAACCGGCAGCAGTGAAACTTAGCAATAAGCCAATCGACAGACTTTTTGACATGCGCCAATAGTATGCCCAGGCAGCAAACATCGTCAGCGCACCCCAAAAGCCGGGTTCCAGATATTTATTTGGGACAGGAATGCACCAAAGCATGGCTGCAACCGACCAAACAATGGCCGGCACACAGAAGACGTGAATCATTTGGTTCGTCGGGTTTTGATGATCCATCGAATACTGATCAAGCAATTCATCAACTCGGCGCATGGTGTTCTCCTCGCTTACAGCAATGTGATATCAGCGAGGCGGTGCAATGCCTCGGCGTATTTTTCGCGCGTTACTTCGATAACATCCGCCGGCACCTTGGGACCCGGAGCAGTCTTGTTCCAGTCCAACGTCTCCAGGTAATCACGCACGAATTGCTTGTCATAACTCGGTGGACTAATGCCCACTTTATAGGAATCAGCGGGCCAGAAACGTGATGAATCTGGCGTTAGCATTTCATCCATGACGTGAAGCACGCCATTTTCATCCAAACCGAACTCTAACTTGGTATCGGCAATAATAATTCCGCGCTGAATGGCGTAACGCGCCGCGAATTCATAGATTTCCAATGTTGCGGCACGCACTTGTTCAGCAAGCTCAGCACCTATTTGTTCAACAATGGTATCGAAACTGACGTTTTCATCATGGTCGCCCACAGCTGCTTTCGTCGACGGTGTAAAAATTGGGCTAGGCAGCTGCTCGGCCTGCTGAAGACCGGCAGGCAAATCGATGCCGCAGATGGAACCCGTTTTTTGATAGTCCTTCCAGCCGCTTCCGATAATATAACCACGAGCAATCGCTTCGACGGGTACGGGCTTTAATTTCTTGGTCACCACAGAGCGCTTCGCATATAAGGATAATTCCACCCCTTCGGGAAGAACGGATTCAACCGATTCATGCGTGAGGTGGTTAGGAATTAGGTGAGCCGTTTTATCGAACCAGAAATTCGAGATCTGACAGAGCATTTCGCCCTTGCCGGGAATAGGATCGGGTAGCACCACATCGAATGCTGACAAACGGTCGCTGGCGACCATTAATAAACGTTGATTTTCAAGACCATAAACATCGCGAACTTTGCCCCGATGCAGCAAGGGCAGGCCGGGCAAATTCGAAGTGTGTAGTATCGTGGTCACAAGCAAGTTCCAGAAATACGATTGATGGGCAGTATTGTAAGGCCGGCGGGTGGTTTGTCGCTGTTACAATATCGGTATGAAAGCCATTATTTCGGTATTTTTTCTTATTCTTGCATTCCCGGCCCTTGCCCTAGCCAATAAGCCGGCTAAGTTGGGTTTGTGTGCGGCCTGCCACGGTGAGAACGGTATTAGTCGTATGCCAGGCACGCCACATTTGGCGGGGCAGGATGAAACCTATTTGCGCAAGGCCTTAAACGACTACCGCAGTGGTGTCCGGAAAGTTTCGCCAATGAGTAGTATTGCCAATCAATTACAGCCGAAAGATATTGCTGCATTCGCGAAATGGTATGCCGCCCAGCCGGGCTTTCAGCGGACCAGGCCATGAGAGTGATTAAATGAAATATAAATGGACCTTGATCGGTTTTTTACTGGGCCTATTTACGCGCCGGCCGCAACTGATTGTTCTGGCTTCCTTAATCGGATTTGTGATTGATTCTGGTTGGCTAGGGGGCTCGTTTTCCAAATCAACCGATAACACTTGGCGCGACCCAGAGCCCTTGGTACGAGACCCGTACCAGATTCTCGAGGTCGATCCTCAGGCAAGTGATGACGACATCGAAGCAGCTTACCGTCGCCAGATCGCGCAATACCATCCTGATAAAGTAGCGGGTGCCGCAAAGGAAATTCGCGAACTTGCTGACAAACGTGCCTCTGAAATTAATTCGGCATACGACCAAATTCAAAAAATTCGCGGGAAGAAATAATCATGTCCAACACCATCATCGCCCCTTCAATACTTTCAGCCAATTTCGCCAAACTCGGCGAAGAAGTCGATGCCGTTCTGAAAGCGGGCGCCGACTGGGTTCACTTCGACGTGATGGATAATCATTACGTGCCGAACCTCACCATCGGCCCGATGATTTGCGAAGCCTTGCGCAAGCATGGCGTGACCGCACCGATTGATGTGCACCTGATGGTGAAGCCTGTTGACCGCATCGTGCCCGATTTTGCGAAAGCGGGCGCAACGCTTATTAGCTTTCATCCGGAAGCGAGCGAGCATGTGCATCGCACTATCCAATTAATCAAATCGACCGGTTGCCAGGCGGGTTTGGTTTTGAATCCTGCGACGCCCATCGATGTGCTCGATTATGTTTTGGAAGAATTGGACCTGGTGTTGTTGATGTCGGTGAACCCCGGTTTTGGTGGCCAGAGCTTTATTCCCTCGGCGTTGACAAAGCTGAAGCAGGTGCGACAAATGATTGATCGCACAGGCAAAAACATTCGCCTGGAAATCGATGGTGGCGTTAAAGTCGACAATATCGCCGAGATTGCTGCGGCCGGTGCCGACACCTTTGTCGCAGGGTCCGCAATCTTCAATACTCCGAACTACGAACAAGTCATTGGACAAATGCGAGCGGAAATCGCTAAAGTACGGCCATGATTCTCACGGCTCACAATTCGTCTCCCTGCTGGCAATGGCTATGGCAACCGCACAGTCGTGCTCGTCAAACCATGTCTATGAATAATGCCTGCAAGGAAACACCGCGTGATCACTCAAGAACAATTCCAGCAATTCGCTGCTGAAGGTTTCAACCGCATTCCCGTTGTCCGCGAGGTGCTTTCCGACCTCGACACGCCGCTTTCGGTTTATCTGAAACTGGCCGACGGCCCGCATACGTACTTATTCGAATCAGTCGAAGGCGGCGAAACCTGGGGTCGCTATTCCATTATTGGCTTACCGGCAAAACGTGTGTTCAGTTTATATGGCCACGACATGCAGATTCACGAATACGGTGAGCTGGTCAACACCATACATCTTGAAAGTCCGCTCGAAGAAATTGATGCCTTACGTGAAAGTTTTCGCGTACCGAAAATTCCGGAATTGCCGGCATTCACGGGAGGCTTGGTCGGTTATTTCGGTTTCGAAAGCATCGCCTATATCGAACCAAGATTAGCAGCCGGCAATAACAAGAAAGATGAACTCGGTACACCCGATGTTTTATTGATGCTGAGCGAAGAGCTGGCGGTATTCGATAATCTGAAAGGCCGCTTGTATTTAATCGTGCACGCAGATCCAAACGAAGCACAGGCCTATGCGAAAGCTCAGCGGCGCCTTGATGCCTTAACGCATCGCCTGCGTCACAGCGGTGCGACCTATCCGGATGTGCTTGATCCTTCGCTATTGAACGAAAGCGATTTCATTTCCGGTTTCACCAAGCAGGGCTTTATCGAAGCCGTCGAAAAATCAAAAGAATATATTCGCGCTGGCGATGTTTTCCAGGTCGTTTTGTCGCAACGTTTAAGCGTGCCTTTTCGCGCGCGGCCAGTAGATGTGTATCGCGCATTACGTGCCTTGAATCCTTCGCCCTACATGTATTTTCTTGATGTCGGCGGCACGCAGATTGTCGGTTCCTCACCTGAAATTCTAGTGCGTCTGCAAGGAGGCGAAGTTACCGTGCGCCCGATTGCCGGTACACGCCCACGTGGTGCTACACATGTTGAAGATATCGCGCTCGAAAAAGAATTGCTGGCGGACCCGAAAGAGCTCGCCGAACATTTGATGCTGATTGATCTGGGTCGTAACGATGTTGGTCGTGTCGCCGTAGCAGGTTCGGTGTCTGTGCCTGATCGTTTCCTGATCGAACGTTATTCGCATGTCATGCATATCGTTTCCGAAGTGCAGGGAAAACTGCAAGACGGTTTGAAGTTCGCGGATGTTTTCAAGGCAACATTTCCGGCCGGCACCGTTTCCGGCGCACCGAAAATCCGCGCGCTCGAAGTGATCCAGGAGCTCGAGCCGATCAAACGCAATATCTATTCCGGCGCCGTCGGCTATCTCGGTTGGTGGGGTGATGCCGATACCGCGATTGCCATTCGCACCGCCGTGATTCAGGACGGTCGGCTCTATGTTGCCGATGCCGCTGCGAATCAAGGACAAAATCCTGTCATTCCTTCAAGGAAGCCGCTTCGGTGCTTTATCTGCGTCGGTACCGTTGGGAAATCTCTGGCTGGCCGCACGGAAACCGAGGACGTGAAGCGCGCCCTTGTAACCGGCGCAACCGGTTTCATTGGTGCCAATCTGGTGCGGCGCTTGTTAGAAGATGGCCACGAGATCCACCTCCTGGTTAAACCTGGTCATCAGAGCT
>JBDTTC010000262.1:0-6213 GCA_039930825.1 Arenimonas sp. | reverse complement strand
CGCGCTGTAACCCCCGGGCAATCGGTGGTGTTCTACCAGGATGATGAATGTCTCGGTGGCGCGGTAATCGCTACGACCAACTCGAAAATGGAAACCCAAGATAAATGAGACTCAAATGAAAGATCGTGTAATAGCCCTCGCTGGTTTAATGCAGGCACTTCACCAAGTGCAAGGCATGGCTAATAACGGTCATTTCGAAACGCAGCCATTATCAGTTTGCATGGACAGCCTGTTTCGTTTCGATGCAGAAACGCCGGAAGAGATTTTCGGCTCTGTCACCCATCTAAAATCCGGGCTACAGCAATTTTCCAAGCAACTGGAAGGTCAAACACGCGATGGTGCCATCATCAAAATGGCCATGAGCGTGCTGCAACTGGAACGACAATATATTCGCAACCCAGATGCTATTCGCGCCGTACAACATCAGTTGAAACATCTCAGCCCCTTGCGCACTGAGCTCGGCAGCACCAACGCTGATGTGCTGGGGAAATGCGGTGAGATCTACGCCAACCATATCAGCCCGCTAGGTTCGAAAGTGATTGTCCAAGGGAGCCCGGCTTATTTGAGTCAGCCGATTGTTGTTGCCGAAATTCGAGCTACTTTATTGGCCGCAATTCGTGCAGCCGTTTTGTGGCGGCAAATGGGCGGCAGTTATTGGGATTTCGTTTTCAGTCGCGGCAAGATGACGAAAACGGCGAAAGAATTGCTGACTGCCTGATCGTAGGGGCGCTGCTTGCTGCGCCCTGACGCTGCGATGTAATTTTGGCGCAGGTCGAAAAATGCTCCCGCATTTTCGACACTCCCGCCATCCATGGCGGTCGCAAGCATGTGCCCCTAAGGTTGAAGATTTATCCACGTTGCCTTTAATTCGGTGTATTTCTCGAACGCATGCAGCGATTTATCACGACCATTTCCGGACTGCTTATAACCGCCGAACGGTGCGGTCATATCGCCGCCATCGTAGCAATTGACCCAGACACTGCCGGCACGTAGTTTGCGAGCGACACGATGTGCACGAGAAATATCATTGGTCCAGACTGCAGCCGCCAAGCCATAGGGAGAGTCGTTGGCTATGCGCAATGCCTCGTCTTCAGTGTCGAAAGTGATTGCCGATAATACGGGCCCGAATATTTCTTCTTGTGCAATCGTCATCTTGGCATCAACGTTTTCAAATACGGTTGGCTCGATATAGAACCCACCGCTTTCGGCATTTGCCTGCACACCGCCCATGCTGAGTTTTGCGCCTTCGGCTTTGCCTTTTTCAATATAGCCAAGTACGTTTTTCATCTGGATCGCATCGACCATCGCGCCCATTTTCGCGCTGGGCTCAAGCGGATGTTTCGGCATGAGTTTTCTGCCGGTTTCCATCACCATTGCCAGAAATTCATCCTTGATTTCGCGTTGCACAAGTAAGCGAGAAGCCGCAGTACACACTTCACCCTGATTATAAAAAATTCCGTAAGCGGCTGACACCGCCGCCGATTTAAGATTCGGGGCATCGGCAAAAACAATATTCGGGCTCTTGCCGCCACATTCCATGTAGGCGCGTTTCAGATTCGAACGTCCAGCGCATTGCAGCAAATGTTTACCGACGGCGGTGGAACCAGTGAATACCAAGCCATCAACATCCATATGCAAGGCCAGTGGTTCGCCTGCGCCTTTGCCGAAGCCCGGTAGAACATTGAAAACACCGGCAGGAATGCCTGCTTCCATTACTATTTCTGCGAGGCGAATCGCAGTCAGTGGCGATTTTTCGGAAGGCTTCAGCACTACGCTATTGCCCATTGCCAACGCCGGTGCGAATTTCCAGGCAGCCATCAGCATAGGGAAATTCCACGGCACAATGGCTGCCACAACACCGAGTGGTTCGCGAGTCACCAAGCCCAGTTCGTCGCGTCCCGTAGGCGCAACTTCGTCATAGACTTTATCAATTGCCTCGCCGGTCCAGCTTATGCAGCGAACCGTTGCAGCGACATCGACTTTCAAGGAGTCATTAATTGGTTTGCCCATATCGATCGATTCAAGCAAGGCCAATTCTTCAGAATATTTTTCAACCAGTTGCGCAAACTTGATCAGGGTTTTCTTGCGATGCACCGGCGAAGTTTCGGACCAGATACCGGAGTCGAATACTTTTCTTGATACTTCAACAGCAAGGTTGATATCGACTTCTTCGCACTCGGCAATTTGTACAATCACGCGACCATCGGCAGGACTAATGCAATCGAAGGTTTTGCCGGAGGCGGCATCAACATACTTGCCGTTGATAAAAGCCTGGCTGCGAATTTGTAGATTGTTAGCGCGTGATTGCCACTCTTCACGGGTTTGCGGCTTGCTCATTTGAAAGCTCCAGGAATTTCGCGGCAGGTCGGGCTCGATTGGCCTTCCTGCGAATCATTTAAAACGATGCAGGGGTATTTGCACTGATAAGAATGGCAACGTCTTTGCCTACATTGCGGAAACGGTGCGGCGTGCGGCTTTCAAAATAATAAGCCTCGCCAGGCCCCAGAATCTGAACACGTTCGCCGACAGTTATTTCAACTTGGCCCTGGATGATAACGCCGCCCTCTTCGCCTTCATGCGTTAACCGGGTTTCGCCGGTGTCGGTGCCAGCCGGCATTACTTCGCGCAGAATGCACATCTGGCGATTTTTCTTGTGGCTGCCAATCAAAAAATAGTGGACGTCGTTATTGCCGACGTCGGGCTGGTCTTCATGGGTATAAAACGGACTGTCGCTACTGTCTTGTAAATCAATGGTGAAAAAATCCGCAAGGGAAATCGGAATGCCATCGAGTACTTTCTTCAGGGAGCCGACCGATGGACTGACTTTATTCTGTTCGATCAGGGAAATCGTACTATTGGTTACGCCGACGCGTTTCGCCAATTCGCGCTGACTAAGGCCCTTGGATTTTCTAACTGCTTGAAGTCGGTAACCGATGTCCATAATGCTTGCTCAGTGTGATGTTGAATTTTTAACACTCTGAGCAGATTCGGTCAAATAAATGCACAGATTGAACAGGTTGTAAATTTTATTCAACACTGCTAATTTCGCATTTACCCTTCAAATTGCATACTTCAGGCATTCCAATGACCGCTTCCTCCGAATCTTCCTTCGGCGATTTCTATCGTACTCAAGCTACCTCGAAACCGGAGCATTTAGATGCATTTTGGATGCCATTCACCGCCAATAGGAACTTTAAGCAACATCCACGCCTGTTAGTCAGTGCCAAGGATATGCATTATAAAGACGTCCAAGGAAGGGAAATTCTGGACGGAACAGGCGGCTTATGGTGCTGCAACGCCGGTCACGCCCGGCAGAGAATCGTGGATGCCGTCAGTCAGCAGATTGCGACCATGGATTTTGCACCGACCTTTCAAATGGGTCACCCGCTACCTTTTATTTTGGCAGATCGGCTGGTAAAGATTGCTCCAGCCCCGCTTAAACACGTGTTTTTTACCAATTCGGGTTCCGAATCTGTCGATACCGCGCTGAAAATAGCAATTGCCTACCATCGCGCCCGTGGTGAAGGCCAAAGGACCCGATTTATCGGGCGTGAAAAAGGCTATCACGGCGTCGGTTTTGGCGGTATTTCGGTCGGCGGCATGGTCAACAACCGTAAATTCTTCGGCTCGATGCTGCCAGGCGTCGACCATATGCGTCACACGCTGGACATCGAACGCAACGGTTTTTCACGAGGTTTGCCACAGTACGGCGCCGAGTTGGCAGACGATCTCGAGCGCCTTTGCCAATTGCATGATGCCAGCACGATTGCGGCTGTGATCGTTGAACCGATTTCGGGTTCCGCGGGTGTGATTTTGCCGCCGGAAGGTTATCTCAAACGTTTACGTGAAATCTGCACAAAGTACGGTATCTTATTGATATTTGACGAAGTTATTACCGGCTATGGTCGCGTTGGCGATGCCTTTGCCGCCCAGCGATTTGGCGTTACGCCAGATATGATGACCACGGCCAAGGGCCTGACCAATGGTGCTGTTCCGATGGGCGCGGTCTTCGCATCTACTCAAATCCATGATGCCTTCATGCACGGACCTGAAGGTGCCATCGAGCTTTTCCATGGCTATACCTATTCAGGACACCCACTTGCCTGCGCTGCGGCGATCGCCACGTTGGACGTGTACGCCGAAGAAAATCTGTTCAACAAGGCGATTGAGCTGGGGCAATATTGGGAAGACGCTATTCACAGGCTTAAAGGCCTACCGAATGTGGTCGATATCCGTAATTTTGGCCTAATCGGAGCGATCGAGCTGGCGCCGCGTCCGAATGCGGCCGGTGCACGTGCTTTCGATGTCTTCAACAAATGCTTCCATGACAAGAATCTGTTGATTCGCACTACCGGCGACATTATTGCGCTTTCGCCGCCGTTGATATTGGAGAAGTCGCATATTGACGAAATATTCAGTCGCCTTGCAGATGCCATTAAAGAAACGGCATAAGCAAAACCTGAAATGGAATAAGCACAACGCGAACAACTCAAGTAAAATAGTGTTTTGACTCTAAACAGCGAGAATGTTTCATGCTTATCGGCGTACCTAAAGAAATCAAAAACCACGAATACCGTATTGGTCTCACACCTTCTGGTGCACGTGAACTGATCTCCCACGGTCATAAAGTAATGGTGCAAAACGATGGCGGTAAATCCATTGGCCTAACCAATGAGATGTACCAAAAAGCCGGTGCAGAAATTGTGGCGACGGCAGAAGAAATTTTCGCCCGCGCCGACATGATTATCAAAGTAAAGGAACCACAACCGGTGGAATGCAAAATGTTGCGTCCCGGCCAATTGCTTTACACCTATTTGCATCTCGCTCCGGATCCGGAACAAACCAAAGCACTTGTTGCATCCGGTTGCACTGCGATTGCCTATGAAACAGTTACCGATCGTAAAGGTGGCCTGCCCTTGCTCGCACCGATGTCGGAAGTCGCCGGCCGTATGTCGATTCAAGCCGGTGCCCACGCACTTGAAAAAGCACAAGGTGGCTCCGGTGTTTTGCTCGGCGGTGTTCCCGGCGTAAAACCGGCTGAAGTTTTGGTAATCGGTGGCGGCGTCGTTGGCATCAATGCCGCACGCATGGCGATGGGTTTGAATGCTCACGTTACGATTCTGGATCGTTCACTGGATCGCTTGAAATATCTTGATGAAGTTTATGGTGACCGCCTAACCACCATTTATTCGACGCATGACGCCATCGAAGAACGCTTACCCGATACCGATTTGGTAATCGGTGCCGTGTTGATTCCGGGTGCCGCTGCTCCGAAACTGGTTTCACGGGCACAACTATCATTAATGCGCCCTGGTTCAGTATTGGTTGACGTTGCAATCGATCAAGGCGGCTGCTTCGAAACCAGTAAAGCTACGACACATCAGAATCCGACGTATGAAGTTGACGGTATCATTCATTACTGCGTGGCGAATATGCCGGGCGGTGTTGCCCGTACTTCGACGTTTGCATTGACGAATGCGACGCTGCCCTTTGCTGTCCAACTTGCAAACAAAGGCCCGAAAAAAGCGATGCTCGATGACGAGCATTTGTTGAATGGGTTAAATGTGCATGCCGGCAAGGTGACTTATGAAGCTGTTGCACATGATCTTGGTCTGCCTTACATCTCGGCACGGGATGCCTTGAGTCAATAAATCCTATGGTGAAAATATGAACGCGTTGGCCAAAGATCATCCGCACACTGCCACGCTTCCGCATTTTGTCGGAGGCCATCGCGTTCAAGGTCAAAGCAATCGTTTCAGCGATGTGTTCAATCCGGCTACCGGCGCGGTACTCGCAAAAGTACCGCTGGCCAATGCTGATGAAGTCCGTCACGCAGTCGATGTTGCCGAACAAGCGTTCAAAATCTGGTCGCAAGTTACACCGCTTAATCGTGCTCGCGTTTTGTTCAAATTCAAGGAATTGGTCGAAGCCAATCTTGAAACACTCGCACATGCCATTACCCGTGAGCACGGCAAGGTGTTGAGCGATGCCATGGGTGAAATTACTCGCGGTATGGAAATTGTCGAGTTCGCTTGCGGTATTCCGCATCTATTGAAAGGCGAGCATTCGATGAATGTTGGCACTGGCGTCGATTCCTGGAGTGAATACGCACCACTGGGTGTTGTTGCCGGCATTACACCATTTAATTTCCCGTGCATGGTGCCGATGTGGATGTTCCCCATCGCGATTGCCTGCGGAAATACTTTTATTCTG
>JBDTTC010000261.1:0-4300 GCA_039930825.1 Arenimonas sp. | reverse complement strand
AATCGTGTTGGTCTTGATCATGTAATCTTGGTGCGTCTAGCTTCAACAGCAGTAACTACGCATATGCTGGGCGGCGGTAAAGAAGAAATCATCAATGCGGTGAGCCATAGTTGGATCGATGGTGGTGCATTGCGTACTTATCGCCATGCGCCAAATGCTGGCCCACGCAAGAGTTGGGCTGCCGGTGATGCCTGTCGTCGTGCCGTTACCCACGCTTTCAATGCCGTCAAAGGCTGCGTTGGCTATCCGAGCGCCTTGAGTGCGAAGACTTGGGGCTTTGCCGATGTGATGTTCAAAGGCAACCAATTCCAGTTCGAGCGCCCTTTCGGTGCCTATGTCATGGAAAATGTATTATTCAAAATCAGCTTTCCGGCTGAGTTCCATGCCCAAACGGCAGTGGAATGTGCCATGCAGTTGCATTCCCAGGTTGCCGGCAAGCTTGACCAGGTTGAGCGTATCGAGATGGAAACGCAGGAAGCCGGCGTCCGCATCATCGATAAAACCGGGCCTTTGGCAAACTACGCGGATCGCGATCACTGCCTGCAGTACATGGTCGCCGTGCCGCTAATTTTTGGCCGACTGACGGCCGACGATTACGCGGATTCAGTGGCGGCGGATCCGCGCATTGATGCACTGCGCGAGAAAATGGTGGTCAAGGAAAACACCCAATTTACCGCTGATTATTTTGATGTCGAAAAGCGTTATATCGGCAATTCGATACAGGTGTTCTTCAAGGACGGCAGCAAGACAGAAAAGGTCTCCATCGATTACCCGATCGGGCATCGAGAGCGCCGTGGCGAGGGCATACCCGTGCTACTCAAAAAATTCGAAGATGCCATCGGTGGCCACCTGTCAGCGCATCAGGTGAAACAGATTTTGGCTTTGACCCAAGACACCTCGAAGTTCGAAAGTACCCCGGTCCATCGCTTCCTCGATTTATTCGTGGTTTAAGTGTTAAAGCTTGGCTTTTGTTGTTAAATTTGTTATGTTCACGTTAACGTGCCGGATACAGGAACGTTGATTTCCTATTTGTTAGCGGGCTCTGAACTGTTCTGCAAGCAAACTTATTTTTGTCTTAACTAGTGAATTTTGGAGCATTTTTATGAAGAAGAAACTCCTGTGTTGCGCCCTGCTTGGTGCCATGTCAATGGCTCAATCCGCAATGGCTCAAGACTTTGATGATCGTTGGTATATCAGCGGCACGATTGGTATTTTGGGTACCGACACTGACCGTGCTGATGCACTGACTGGCAGCGCCAGCAATGCAGCTTTGTACGGCTTTGGCGTTGGTAAAATGGTCTCGTCTAACGTGTCGGTTGATGTTGACTTGAACCGCGCTACCTCGACTCTGGATAATCTCCCAGACATCGATTGGCAGCTGACCAGCTTGGCCGTGACCGGTCGTTATCACTTTATCAAGGAAGGCCGTAATTGGTGGCCTTACCTAGCCGCCGGTATTGGCGCTGAAAAGAACAAATTCAAGTTCCCAGGCGGCAGCTCGGGTGGCGGTTCGAATATGCTCGTGAAACTTGGCGCCGGCTTGCAAGCTGACGTCAGCGACCATGTGGATATCCGTATTGAAGGCGGTATGCGTTTAGATTTCAACGACGATTTCAATGAAGGTCACTACCAAGACCTTTACGCCACAGCTTCTGTCTTGTTTGCCCTCGGCAATCTGCCAGCTCCAGTGACTCCAGATGCACCGGAAGCACCTGCTGCTGATTGCTCGACGAAAGACGACGACGGCGACGGCGTGAATAACTGCAACGATCGTTGCCCTAATTCACAAGCTGGCCAAGCTATCGGCCCAGACGGCTGCCCAGTGCCTTTGACAATTGATCTGAAAGGCGTGAACTTCGATTTCGATAAAGACACCCTGCGTCCTGATGCAGTTGTGATCCTTGACGAAGCTGCCGACATCCTGAACAAGTACCCACAACTCCGCGTTGAAGTTGCTGGTCATACTGACTCGGTCGGTACAGAAGTTTACAACCAAGACCTGTCACAGCGTCGTGCACAAGTTGTGTACAACTACCTGACCGGCAAAGGCGTTGATGCTGCACGCTTGGCTGGCCCGAACGGTTTCGGTGAATTGAAACCAATCGACGTCAACACAACGAAAGAAGGTCGCGCACGTAACCGTCGCACCGAGCTGAACGTTCAAAATTAATTTGAAATGTTCTTAAGCTGAACGAAGCCCGGCCTTGGCCGGGCTTCTTTTTTGTGTTGCCAATTAATTCATTGCCGCCTATGCTCGTTCGAATATATTTTTGGATCAGCATGATGCTCTCAAAACAAAATCTTCTATTGCTAGTTAGTTCAACGTTCCTTTTCTGTGTTTCGCCGAATCTAATGGCTGCGGGCAAATGTTCAGCGGTTCGGACGGAATCGACATTTGAATTAATTAATGCGCCCGTGGAAGAAATGCTGAACTCGCGAAATAGCACCGCCATAAATTGCATAATCATCAGGGATTTTATTGCCCGCTCGAAGGCCAAGTCTTCCGTGTCGAGCGGAGTTTCCGCCACGTCGCCAAGCCCAACAATTCCATCCAGTGGCGCTTACGTTCCGAAAACGAAAGATGACAATACACCGTGGCGTTTTGACATGAACCAGAACGGCAAACGCATGACATCGGTAGAGTTCGATGCGTGGATGAAAGCCAAGGGCATTCGTGTCGCGACCGGAAAGCAGGGCGCGGATACCGTGCCGGTTCCCGTTACCTGTACGCCGACAAAAGAAAAATCTTGTTGAGTGCTTTTTAAAATAAAAGCCCGGAATACGGGCTTTTATTAAATGTAAGAAAAAGCCCGCACTGCGGGCTTTTTTTATTGATCAATTCCGGCTAGCGTTTGTTAAACAAATAATGCGCTACTAGCCATTCGTTGCCATCTTCCAAGCCAAATAATTCCGCGCAGGAAAGCCAGAAGATTCTCCAGCGATTGAACCAGCGCTTGGCATCTTTTTCGCCATATGTTGTTTGCATGATTTTCATGATTTCATCGCGATGCAAATCCTGATTGGCCAGCCAGTGGTTCGAGGTCTTTTCATAATGCTCGCCTGATACCAGCCAACGTCGTTCTATGCACATGTCTTGTTGGAAATGTAGCAGCGTGTCAGCCGACGGCATGATGCCGCCGGTAAAGAAATATTTCCCCATCCAGTTGTTGTCACCTTCGGTTTCGAAAGGGTACATAACATAGCGATGGCAGAAAATATGCACGAAAAGTTTCGCATCCTGCTTCATCCATTTCGAGATGCGGTTCAACAGCGTCTGGTAGTTGCGCATATGTTCGAACATTTCGACCGAGACTACACGGTCAAACTGTTCGGCATCCAGTTCGAGCGTGTTCACGTCGCAGGTGATTACCTTGACATGTTGCCAGCCACGCTCTCGACAGACGCCTTCGATATGCAGTCTTTGTGTAGCCGAGTTGGATACCGCGGTTATTTTTGCATTCGGATACTTCTCGGCCATCCATAGAGTCAACGACCCCCAGCCACAACCAAGTTCAAGAATTTGCTGCCCGTCACTTAATTCTGCCCGCTCTGAATACAGGCCAAGCATCGCAACTTCGGCCTCGTCCAGGGTTTCGCTGCCGGTTTTATAGAAGCAGGACGAATACTTCAGGCGCTTGCCGAGACAAAGCTGAAAGAAGCGTGTGGGCACTTCATAATGCTGTTCATTGGCTGCGGCGGTTTCAATCGCGATGGGGCTTTGCTTGAGTTCATCCAGCATCTTGCGAAAACGCAGGTCAGCTTTTTCGACATCCTGCGCATTTTCTTCAATCAAGCGCTGTTGGCATAGCTGACGAATACCGTAACGCGTTAATGCATCCGGGAGGTATCCGTTTTCACATAGGTCGATAAGAGACATTCAAATACTCGGCAAGTTTTAAAGGTTTGAGTTTATTGTTTTGGACTACGCGGCAGCCAGGGGATAAAAGCGCTGACTTCGGTTTGATAATTTTTATAGTTGTCTCCGCGACTACGCAAAGCCTGTGCTTCGGTCCACGGTATGCCACTGACGCGATATAGGAATGCCAGCATGACGATCGGTCCAACTAAGCTGTACCAAAAGAAATCACTGTTGATCGCCAAAAAAACATAGGCGAACCAATGCAGCCATTCGAAAAAATAATTAGGATGGCGTGAATAGGCCCACAAACCGCGACGACAGGTTTTACCTTTGTTATCGGGATTGGTTCTAAATTTCGCCAATTGTTCGTCTGCTATGTATTCACCCAGCACGCTCATTACCCATACGGCGATAGCGGCAATCGCCCATAGGTTAAGTGCG
>JBDTTC010000260.1:0-19271 GCA_039930825.1 Arenimonas sp. | reverse complement strand
GATTTGATCCTGAACCTTTTGGATCGTCCTCATGGCCCAGCATGCTGACGTTCATCCAAAACTACCCCAACGTAATGATGTAATTTCCATTTGGAATTGACCTATCAACGTAAACCCAATTTGAGTAGTGATTTGGTCTAAAGTCCAAATTGATGCTGCGAATGTCCGCTTCGGGTCGATAGCGGTCGTTCGACACCGGCGTCGATGTCAGGCTTAACCTGTTCCCTGATCAACATTTATCAGCGTCTGTAATTAGATGATATGACGTCTGTACTTGATCAAAAACACCAATGTTTGTCGAAATGCCCAAAATGCCAAACGCCAATGTTTGTAAAAACAATACAAACATGGGCGTTGTGCCCACTGGGCAGAAACTCAAAGTAGGTAAGTAATTCCGTAGCAAAGTACGTATTCCACGATGAAAAATATTACAAACTATGGTGTTTTCTCAAATGGAAAAATCGTTCATTCGTATAAAAATGATAAACACAGCTCACTCGGTAGCTTGATAAGTTGCAATATTTGAACACCATAGTGTGTAGATCCGTATACCGGTGACGTTGACCTTCTGTGCCGACTTCATCTGATCTGACTGCTAGTCTTGACTGGCCGCTATCGGCCACGAGGGGGCAGTCGAACTCGCCAATTGCCTTCCCGAAACCAGTCATTCAAATCGTGCCAGAAACGGACGCCGTTCTTATCCATTGCCTTACGCAATGCAGTCGTTCTGTTCGAGCCACAACCAGACCAGTGCGCGATATCTTACTGAGGTGACATCTCAGTGCATCGAGTAACGCTTTTCAACTTGCGAAGGATGCCGGCGCGCCGCCCATTGTGCCCCACGGCCGCTCGGCTAGAATGGTGACGGGATTTGCAGTGAAGTGCGCATCGGGGTCACGTATGGGGGAGGAACCACTCAAAGTCGCAAATGATCGGATACTCGCTCAGGGTACCGACGTCATGCTGCGCCGTTGCATCGACCCGTCCACGGGCGAGCGCCACTTAATCCTGTCCACAATCTCCGAGCAACCGTCGCTCGCCACCATCGCGCGCTTCGCGCACGAATACTCCTTACGCGACGAACTGGATGCCGATTGGGCAGCGCAGCCAGTGTCCCTCACCCGCGACCGACGTGTGCAAACCATGGTCCTGCTGGATCCCGGGGCCGAATTGCTCAGCGCTGAGCTGGGTTCTCCGTTACCTGTTGCTCGTGCGTTGGCGATCGGCATTGGTGCGGCCGACGCGTTGCGCCAGATGCACGACAGTGGCGTGATCCATCGCGACCTGAAACCATCGAACATGCTGGTCGACCGAGACACCGGGCGCGTGTGGCTCACCGGCTTTGGCCATGCTTCGAACAACCCGCGCGAGCAGGAAACGCTAGCGCTCGCCGAGATCATTGCCGGGACTTTTCCCTACATGGCACCCGAGCAGACTGGCCGAATGAACCGCTCGGTTGATTCGCGCAGTGACCTGTATTCGCTCGGCATTGTGCTGTATCAGTTACTTACCGGCGAGTTGCCCTTCGTGGCGAGCGAGCCACTCGAGTGGGTGTACTCCCACATTGCACGGCAGCCGCCGGCACCAGCAGTGCGCGCGGCCGACATTCCAGCCGTGCTCTCTGCGCTGGTAATGAAGCTACTTGCCAAGAACGCCGAGGACCGGTACCAGACAGCGTCGGGGCTAGCCGCGGATTTGCGTCGGTGCCAAGCACTGGTCGAATCGCAGCGTGTCCTTGATGAATTTCCCCTGGCACAAGACGACATGCCGACTCGACTTCTCGTTCCCGAGAAGGTCTACGGCCGCGAACGGGAACTGGCGGCTTTGCGCCTGGCATTTCACCGCGTTGTACAAAGCGGCGCGCCCGAGTTGGTACTGGTTTCAGGGTTCTCCGGAATCGGCAAGTCCGCACTGGTGCGCGAGCTTATGAAGGAAAGTGTTGCACAGCGCACCCTGTTCCTGTCGGGTAAGTACGACCAGTTCCGGCGCGACGTGCCATTCGCAACGATCGCGCACGCCTTCGGAACGCTGATTCGCCAAGTACTGCGCGACAGCGACGAGGCAATCGCTGCGTGGCGTACGGCAATCAACGGCGCCATTGGCCAGCAAGGTCGTTTGCTGATCGAACTCGTACGCGAACTCGAGTGGCTCGTAGGCCCACAGCCCCCTGTCATCGAGCTCGGTCCTTCCGAAGCGCAGAACCGCTTCCTCGCTCTGTTCCGCCGATTTATTGGCGTGTGCGCGACGGCCGAACACCCGTTGGTGCTGTTCCTCGACGACCTGCAATGGATCGACCCCGCCAGCCTGACGCTGATCGAGCACCTGCTGACGCAGGGTGGGGTGCAGCATCTGCTGCTTATCGGCGCATATCGCGACAATGAGGTGGGCGAGACGCACCGGCTGCGGCTGGCGCGCGAACGCATCGCCAAGTCTGGGGCCGCCATCACCGATGTCGTGCTAACACCACTCACGGCGGGTGACGTGCTCGCGCTCACCGCGGATGCGATACGCACCGGGGAGGAAACCGCGACCCCCCTCGCCGACCTTGTCTTCCAGCGCACGGGCGGAAATCCCTTCTTCTCCATTCAATTGCTGACTGGATTGGCCGACGAGGGCTTGCTGTGGTTCGACCACGACCGCGGGGCGTGGGCCTGGGACGGACCGGGCATCGGCCACCGGGGCTTCAGCGACAACGTCGTCGACCTGATGCTCGCGAAGCTGCAGCGACTGCCGCCCGATTCGCTGGCGCTGCTGCGGCAGTGCGCCTGCCTTGGCCTGTCTGCCAGCCGCGAGACCCTCGCGCTCGCCACGGGTCTCGCCGCCGAGGAGGTCTCCGCGCAGATGCAAGAAGCTGTACGTGCATGCTTTGTGGTGGCCTCAGCTGAAGGCTACCGTTTCGCGCATGATCGTGTGCAGGAATCCGCGTATCTGCTTGTCGAACCGGCAGAACGCGCACAGGTGCACCTGGAGATCGGGCGTCGCCTACGCGCGGGCCTGGGCCGCGCGGAATGCGAGGAGCGTTGCTTCGAGGTGGTCGACCATTTCAACCGCGCCACGCCCGACTTGTTCCGCGGCGACGAGCGCGATGAAACTGCGCGTCTCAACGTCGTTGCCGGGCAGCGCGCCAAGGGCGCGACCGCATACGCCGCGGCACGCAATTACTTCAACCGCGCGCGCGAGCTGCTGCCCGAACACGCGTGGACGTTTCGTTACCCCGCCACGTTTGCGCTGATGCTTGAGCTGGCCGAATGCGAATTCTTGGCCGGAAACCTCGAACGGGCCGATCTGCTTTTCGACGAGGTGCTAGGGGCCGCACAAACCGACCTGGACCGAGCGCGCGTTCTGTCCTTGCGTATGCGCAGTTTTCAGAGCACGGGTCGCCTGAGCGACGCGCTCGCGGTCGGCCTGCAGGCGCTTACGCTATTCGGGCAGAACTTTCCGGCGACGGACGACGCTGCGCAGATTGCCTACGAAGACGAGGAACGCGAATTCCGCAGTGCGCTGGGCGAGCGCCGCATCGCTGACCTGCTCGACCTTCCGGTGGTGACCGACCCGGCCATGCTATCGACCATGAGCCTGCTCGCCCAAGCCGCTACTTGCGCCTACAACGCGCGTCCACTGCTGACGCCGCTGCTTTACTGCCGGGCCCTTAACCTTGCGCTGCGCTACGGTAACTCGCTGTTCACTTGCATGACCTACATCTCCTACGGCTCATACTCGGTGGCGCGCGGCGATGTCGTGGGCGCGTTCGAGTTCGCCGAGCTCGGCTTGAGCCTCAACGAGCGCTTCGGCGATATGCGCCTGCGTGGCACATTGCTATACGTACAAGGTGCGCATGTGAATCTGTGGCGGCGCCCACTCGCCGATAGCATCCCGATTCTGGAACAGGGTTTCGCTAACTGCCAGGAAGTCGGCAATCTCGTATTCGCCGCCTTCAATGCCGCACTGCTGGTTTCGATCGTGATCGAGTCCGGAGAGACACTGTCGGAGGTAGCGACGGTGGCACAGCGCTACGATGGTTTCGCGCGCGATCATCGCAACGAGGTGATCCATCACTGGATGCTCCTGGCGATACAACTGGTCGCCAATCTGCAGGGGCGGACGACGTCGCCAGCGTCGCTCGAGGATGGCTCCTATCGCGAAGAGGACGCCTTGGCCGCGTTCGCCCGTGGCAATTTCCACACCGGCATCGCGAACTTCCAGCTAACCCGGGCCATCGCCTGTACCTTCCAGCGCCTGCCCACGGAGGCGCTTGCCGCCGCCGAGGCGTGCCAGCGCAGTGTGCGCGCGGTGCGCTCGATGCCGCTTGAGGCCACTCATCATTTCATCCACGTCTTGGCGTTGCTGGCAACGGCGCGGGACGACGATGGCGCGGACACGACCGATGTCGACGAGGTGATCAGCGGAAAGCTGGCGCAGCTGCGGTTCTGGGCAGATCATTCGCCAACCACCTACGCGCACCGCGTGTCACTTGTGGAGGCAGAGTTGGCACGCGTGCAGTCGCGTGACCTCGATGCCATGCGACTGTACGACTCGGCAATACGCGGCGCGCGCGACCATGGCTTCGTGCAAGACGAGGGCCTGGCTAATGAGCTTGCTGCGGAGTTCTACCGTGCGCGCGGCCTCGAGCGACCCGCGAACGCCTACCTCGTTGACGCGCGCTACTGTTACCAGCGCTGGGGCGCGACCGCTCTGGTGACGCGAATCGACCGTGCCCATCCCACGATCGCCGCGGAGCGCCGCGGTGGTGACGGCCGCCCAGCTCAAACCAAAATGGAGCACCTCGACCTCAACAGTGTGCTCAAGGCCTCGCAAGCGGTTTCGAACGACATCGTACTGGACAGCTTGGTGCGCACGCTGTTGCGGATTGCGGTCGAGCACGCCGGTGCCGACCGGGGTCTGCTGGTGCTGCCGAGCGGCGGGGATCGGCGTGTAGTCGCCGAGGCGCGCCCCGGCCCCGAAGGGTTGATAGTTATTGCTCGCGACGATGCGCCCGCCGCGAATGATCTGCCGGCCTCCGTGCTTGGATACGTCCTGCGTACGCGCGAAATGGTGCTGGTGGACGCGGTGCGCCAGAGCAATCCCTATGCCACCGATCCATATTTTGCCGTCGCGAAGCCGCAGTCACTGTTGTGTCTGCCACTGATCAAGCAGAGCGCAATTGTTGGCGTCCTGTATCTGGAGAACCAGCTGACTCCTGGTGCATTCAACGACCGCACCTCCGTGCTGGAAATGCTCGCCACTCAGGCGGCCATCTCGCTGGAGAACGCTTCCCTCGTCGCCAGCCTACAACGCGAGCAAGCCGCGATTCGTGAACTCAATGCAAGCCTGGAGCGCCGTGTCGCCGAGCGCACTACCGACCTCAAGCTTGCCCTGCGCGAGCAGCAAGCCATTCTTGACAATGCACTGACCGGCATCGCCTTCGTGCGCGACCGCGTCATTCTCCGCTGCAACGCCAGTTTCGAACTCCTATTCGGTTTCGAGCCGGGCCAGCTGGGCGGACAGTCCACAAGAGTTATCTACCAGAGCGATGATGATTACGACGCCGTCGAACGTGACTTCTACCCGGCCATCCGCGACGACGCCGGGGTGTTCCGGGATCGCCAGATGTGGCGGCGCAACGGCGAGTGGTTCTGGGCGACTTCGCACGCGAAACTCATCGACCCGACCGACCCGTCACAAGGTCTGGTTTGGGTACTGCAGGACATCACCTCGCGCAAGCGCGCCGAACAGGCACTGGCCGAGCAGTCGATGGCGAATGAGAAGCTGGCGCGTGAAGACGGGCTCACAGGCCTATTCAACCGTCGGCACTTCGATGCTTGCGCGAGCCTTGCACTGGAGTCCTGTCGCGCGCGTGGCGAGCCGGTCGCGGCGGCGTTATTCGACCTCGACCATTTCAAGCGCATCAATGACTAGCACTCGCATGCCGCGGGTGATGTGGTGCTTCGCACCATGGGGGCTCTGATTCGAACGCAGCTGCAGGCACCCGCGATCGCGGGTCGCTACGGTGGCGAGGAATTTGCAGTGCTGTTCCCTGGGATGGATGCACAGGCCGCGGGGGAATGCTGCGAGCGACTACGCATCGCGCTCGAGAAGACTGACCTCGCCGAAATCGATTCGAAGCTGCGCGTCACAATGCGCGCGGGCGTGTCCGAGGACGCTGGCAACACGCTCGAGCGCCTGCTCGGCGAAGCGGACGCGCGGCTGTATCGTGCCAAGGCCGGCGGCCGCAATCGCGTGGTCTGGATAGACGCGGAAAACATGACGGCCACAGGAGAAACAACATGATGGCAGAAGAAAAAGTGGATTCGACCGCGGCTTGTCGCACGAGCCAATTGATGGCGTCGTCGCGGTTCTGACAGGTAAGTCCGGGTTACAGGGGCATACCCGTCAGATGGGCCCGGATCGCCGCGTCGGCGAATGAAAACGGCAGGATTTGTGCCTGTAAACACCCCGTTGCACAACGACCAGGCGGCCCGGGTTTTGGAATCCGAACAATTCGAAGTAGAGGCATTAAGGTCGCTGTAAAACCAAGACTACAAAACATCCTCTGTCGCACCGAGGAGCCGCCGCAAAGCTGCCGTTCGCGACTGTCTACAATGGGTCGTAAGCCGTCAATCAATTCAAACACGCGCATTAATCAATGCTCGTATTTTCAAGCTCAACCTGGCACTTTCCATCACCAGAAAATATTGCAGAAAAAGGGCCGCTTTCGCGGCCCTTTGTTTATTGACAGACAAACTCAGGCTTCACTGGCAATCGCTGCCGGAATTTTCGCCGTTTTCGTTTTCGGTGCAATCCAGACCCGGAAAACAAACCAGGCCAGAAACAAGGCTCCAATCGAGAAGATGGTGTCGCCGGGAACGCGCATCCATACCAGCAAATCAATAATCGGCTTGCCCATGAAGTCGGCAGAACGGGCATACCAATAACCATTTTCCAGTACTGCATTCAATTGCAATAAACCCAAGGGCAACAGGGTCAGCAAGGCCATCATGCTCAGTCCGATATTCAGAGTCCAGAAACTATTGCGCAGGAGTTTTTCATTCCAGACTGCATCTGGTTTCAAACCACGCACACAGAATAGCAACAACCCGATACCGAGCATGCCGTACACGCCAAACATAGCGGTATGGCCATGCAATGCAGTCAAGTTCAAACCCTGCATGTAGTAAAGCGCGAGCGGTGTATTGATCAGGAAGCCAAACAAACCGGCACCGATCAAGTTCCAGAACGACACCGCGATGAAAAACATCAGGGGCCATTTGTAACGTGCCATCCACGGTGTCGCCTTGCTATGCGACCAGGTTTCGTAAGCTTCAATACCGATTAATGCGAGCGGTACCACTTCAAGCGCAGAGAACGATGCACCCAGTGCAATCACCGCCGTTGTTGTGCCAGTGAAATACAGATGGTGGAAGGTGCCGAGAATGCCGCCTGCCATAAACACAATCGTGGCGAACAGCACATTCACGGTGGCGGATTTTCCGCGCACCAAACCCAGCTTCACAAACAGGAAGGACATCACGGCTACGGCGAAGACTTCGAAGAATCCTTCGACCCACAGATGCACGACCCACCAGCGCCAATATTCAACCATCGAAAGATGCGTATGTTCGCCCCACATCAAACCGGCGGCATAAAACATGCCGATGGCGACGGTGGATAAAAACAGCAAACCGACAATCGATGACATTTCATCTTTGCGACGCAAGGCTGGCCATAAGCCACGGCCCATCAGCAAGAGCCATACCATCAAACCGACAAACAGGAAGGCCTGCCAGAAGCGACCGATATCAACGTATTCCCAACCCTGATGACCAAACCAGAAGTTATTCGCCAGGCCGAGTTTTTGCATAACGGCAAACCATTGGCCGGTGAACGCGCCGACGACAATAATCAACAAACAAGTGAATAGGAAATTCACACCGAAGCGCTGGAATTTTGGTTCGTGACCGGAAATTGCCGGTGCAATATACAAGCCCGTTGCAAGCCAGGCCGTTGCAATCCATAACACTGCAAGTTGAGTATGCCAACTGCGCGTAAGCGAGTAAGGCAAAATATCGGCTAATTTAAATCCATAAAAATACTGGCCTTCCACCTGGAAATGTGCGGTTGTGGCACCCAACAGAATTTGCACAAGAAATAATGCCAATACCAACCAGAAATATTTGGCGGTGGCTTTCATCGATGGAGTAATAACGATGTCGCGTAAGGGATCAGTTACCGGTGGTATCGGCGAACCTTCCTTACCGTGATAAACCGCGTAATGCCAGGCAAGCAAACCAATGCCGGCAATCATGAACAACACACTGAATACCGTCCATAAGAATGTACTCGAAGAAGCCTGGTTACCAACGGTTGGGTCGTAGGGCCAGTTGTTGGTATAGCTCACACTGGCATTTGGACGATTGGTCACTGCGGCCCAGGAAGTCCAGAAGAAAAATGCTGTCATCTGACGACGATGTTCCATCGTGTCAACCGTGCCGTCTCGCATCGCATAGGTTTCGCGCAACTCATGAGTGGCGGGATCATTACTGAAAAGACTTTCGTAATGTGCGGCCACTTCAGAAATTGCTTGAGCGCGCTCTGTGGTAATCGTCAGCGTGTCTATGGCGGGATCGTAAGTATTGGCGCGAATATCCGGCTGCAATTCAGCACGTAATTTTGCCTGATCGCCAGCGGGCAGAAATTTATAAGCTTTACCAAATTGCGTGCTGGCACGAATTGACAACCAGGCCTCCGATTCGCGATGCAACCAATCGGCACTCCAATCCGGCGCTACCAAGGCACCATGGCCCCAGATCGAACCCAATTGCTGCCCGCCTATGCTTTGCCAAACGGTTCGACCGGTTTCAATATCATCACGGGTGAAAAGTACCGTGCCGCTTTGCGTTGCTATCGTGCCGGGAATAGGCGGCTGCTGGCGATGAATTTCGCCACCCATCCAGAGCAACACGCTAAAACCGGCAATAAGCAAGGCCGTGAGTCCAATCCACAGCCGCCGAGTTGTATTCATCGCATATCTCCACTTTTTCGGATATGCCATGTTTATTGATATTGCCCCGCAGCCTCATGACTTACATCAAGTATCGGGCACTTTTTCTTCAGTCCCGCAGCACTGGCCTTGCCAGTTGCTCCAGTTGCTTCAATTGGGATAACTCGATTTCGCGGCGTTCGACTTGAATCAAGCCTTCGGTCTGAAAACGACGCAAAACGCGACTGACCGTTTCCGGTGCGAGTCGCAAATAATTCGCGATATCGGTACGCGACATCGTGAGATGAAAACGACTCGCAGAGAAACCGCGGGCGGAAAATCTGCGAGAGAGCGAAATCAAAAATGCCGCCATACGTTGATCGGCGTTGTAATCACCAGCCAGCAAGGCGGCCTTGCCAATATCCTGCGACAACAAACGGAACAGCTGGGTTTGCAGCCCCGGCATTTTTGTCGCCAGCAAGGCCATTTTCGGAAACGAAAAACGGCAGAGCATGACGGTATCCAAGGCCACCGCATTGCAGGGATATTTGGCATGATGGATAGCGTTTAAGCCGATGACTTCACCCGGCAGAAAAAATCCTTGAACTTGCTCATTGCCGTCGGTATCGACGACATAGGTTTTTACGGTGCCGCCACGAACTGCAGCAATGGCGTTGAAATCATCGCCTTCGCGAAAAATATGGTCGCCTTCGTGGAATGGCCCGATATGCTCGACCAGTACATGCAAATCCTGCAGGGAATTCTTGCTGAACCCTTCCGACAAGCATGCACTTGAAAAAGCACAGGTGCTGCAGAAATGAATTTCATCGCCGTCGTCGGCTATGGGCGATATCCGTCGTTTTACATTCACCACCAGAGCACCGCCGCAATCTTCAGATGGTCTTTGAAAACTGCAGCACGGTAGCAGCGGGATTTAGGTAGGCATCGAAACATGCGGCAATGATACGCAGAAGCAAGCGGCCGCGCGAGGAAGCCTTGAGATGCGTTGTCGATATCGTGACCAGACCGTCTTCTTTAAGGCTTTGAAGTTTCTTTAGATCTTTGACGAAATATTCGTGGAAATAGATATTGTGGCGTTCTTCAAACTCGATGATGTCGATTTCGCCCTGACACATCCAGCGTTGAATCAGATCGGCACGAATCACATCGTCCTCGCTGAGGCTCATGCCGCGCCATATTGGTAGATGACCCGATTCAACAGCGGCTTCCCAACTCGGCAGGTCACGCGGATTCTGGCTGAAGCTTTCGCCGATATGGCTGATCGAGCTCACACCAAGACCAATCAAATCGCTATCGGCGTGCGTGGTGTAGCCCATGAAATTACGATGCAAATCGCCGCGTTCCTGCGCAATGGCCAGCTCGTCTTCCGGCAGGGCGAAATGATCCATGCCGATGTAGCAATAGCCAGCCTGCGAAAGCTTTTCGATCGCCAATTGCAATAAGGACAATTTAGTTTCTGCAGTCGGCAATAAGGTTTCATCGAGCTGCCGTTGGGGTTTGAATAGTTGCGGCATATGGGCATAGCTATACACGGCAATTCTATCCGGCCTGGCTTCAATCACGGTATCCAATGTTTTTGCAAAGCCGGTGAGAGTCTGTTTTGGTAATCCGTAAATAAGATCCACGTTTACCGATTTGAAACCGCTGTCGCGACAGGCGTTAATTACGGCCAGCGTTTCTTCAACCGATTGGATTCGATTGACCGCTGCCTGCACTTCCGGATCGAAATCCTGCACTCCCAGACTGGCGCGATTGAAGCCCATGGCAGCGAGTGCCGAGATATCATCAGGCTTCACACAGCGCGGATCGATTTCAATCGAAATATCGCGATTTTCCGAGTTACTGAAATGAAAATGCTGCAACAGGAATTTCATGAAGTCGTCGAGTTGCGCCGGGCTCAGAAAATTGGGCGTGCCGCCGCCGAAATGCAATTGCATGACCTCGCGGTCGCTTTCGAATAGCGGCGCCACCATGGCAACTTCCTTGCGTAAATCCTCCAGATATTTTTCGCCACGCTTTTCATCACGCGTAATAATGCGATTGCAGCCACAGTAAAAACACGGGCTGGCACAGAACGGAACATGCACGTAAATGGATAAAGGCCGCGGAATTGGGTCTTCGTTACTGCGCTTGATCACCTCCAGCAAATTCGCTTCACTAAATTGCCCGGAAAACTGCGGTGCAGTCGGATAGGAGGTATAGCGCGGGCCCGGACGGTCGTAGCGGCGCAGTAGGTCAGCATCAAATGGCGGTGGCGTAATCATGGGCAAATAATATTGGCCCTTGTTCGAAAACACTTTGACTTGAGTCAAACGCTAGTCCGGTTTCGCTGAATGCGGCCGAATTTCTCAAGCCACGGCAAAACCCGTAAACTAAACGACATTGCCGATCCGTTATGAGTACTTTATGCCCGTCCTGCGTTTTGATGCTGTCAGCAAAACCTACGCGGGGCCGCACAATGCGCTGAATGACATCAGCTTTACGGTCGATGCCGGCGAAATGCTTTTCGTGACCGGCCATTCCGGTGCCGGCAAAAGTACCTTGCTGAAATTAATCCACCTCAGCGAACGCGCCACGCGCGGCACCGTTTTGGTGAACGATAAAAATCTGGCGAAGGTTCGTGGCCGCCAGGTTGCGCTACATCGCCGACAAGTCGGCGTGGTCCATCAAGACCACCATCTGCTGATGGACCGTAGCGTATTCGACAATGTGGCACTGCCTTTGTTGATTGAAGGCGTGCCGTCGAAGGAAATCGGCAAGCGGGTACGTGTAACACTGGAAAAAGTCAGTCTGGCGTCGAAGGAAAAAATCCGCCCCAGCGAATTGTCTTCCGGTGAGCAACAGCGTATCGGTATTGCACGTGCGTTGATCGCACAACCGCTGCTTTTATTGGCCGATGAACCCACCGGTAATCTTGACCCTGCCCTTGCTGCGGAAATTATGGGCCTATTGGCCAGCCTGTCAGCCCAAGGTAGCAGCGTGATTATTGCCAGCCATGATTTGGCCTTGGTCAAACGCATGCGCAAACGGGTGCTCGTGTTAAGCCAGGGCAAGCTGATGGACGATATTGCGCCCGAGGAGCTCGCACCATGAGCACCACGCGCACCAACAACAGCAGCTTCGGTGCACGCCTGGGCGCCTGGCGTGACCAGCATGTCTATTCTTTGCTATCCAGTCTTGGCCGGATTGTCTCGAAACCATTTTCGACATTAATGATTGTTGGCGTTATGGCCATTGCGATGGCTCTGCCACTCGCCTTGGGCATGGTGTTGTGGAATGTGCAGCGGGTATCCGGCACTGTCCAGGCCGCTCGCGAGATGAGCGTATTCCTGAAACCCGAGGTCTCGCTTGAGCAAGCCAAGGTACTGGCGAAAAAGCTTGAGCAACGCAGCGATGTCGAAAAAGTGACCGTAGTGAGTCCGGATGAGGGCCTCGCAGAATTCCGCAAACTTAGTGATCTGGCACAAAGTATTGACCTACTCGGCAGCAACCCATTACCCAGCGTTCTGAAAATTCGACCGAAAGATGACGGCATGACTTTGGCCGAAATACTACTGAAGTGGCCCGAAGCGGATGTCGTGCAACACGACGGCCAATGGCGAGAGCGCCTAAACGCCTGGCTGAGCCTGGGCGAGCGCATGCTGAAGATTCTAAGCATCCTGTTTGGCGTCGGCGTACTGCTGGTAGTCGGTAATACCGTGCGCCTGGACATCGGCACCCGCCGCGAAGAGATCGCCGTGATGCAGCAATTAGGCGCAACCGATGGCTTTATCCGGCGGCCTTTCTTATATCTTGGCTTCTGGTACGGTCTGGCTGCTGGTGCGCTGGCACTGGGTCTATCCTTATTTGCTGGCCTGGCGCTGGATGAGCGCCTGCGCCCGCTACTTGCCAGCTATGACAGCCGCTTTGCATTGCAAGGACCCGATTTAATGATGGTCTTGGCCTTGCTGGCCAGTAGCGCCATACTGGGCTGGATGGGTGCATGGCTCGCCAGCGGCCATCATCTCAGGCAAACTCGCCCTACGGATTTGTAAACAAGACTATATGAACTCACCCAGCTTCAAAATGTTCGACACGGCAACCCCACGCATCATGGTGGTGGACGGTTCAAAAGTCGTGCGAAAAATGATCGAAGGTGTATTGCGTCAGCAATTACCAGACGTTGAATTCATCGGCTGTGAAACTGCCGAAGAAGCAAAGACGGCATTGCAGTCGGGTAGTGTCAATCTAGTTACGATGGCTTTGCGCCTGCCGGATATGGACGGACTGGAACTGGCGAAATATATTCGCGAACACACCCCGCAAGCTTATATCCCGATCATCGTGGTTTCCGGCGATGTACAGGAACGCCTAGAAACCCGTTCGATTACCGATGATGTGACCGATTATTTCGACAAGTCGCTAGGCTTTGGTGCCTTGGCTGCTTTCATCAAAGGTTATGTTGCACCTGAATCAGAAGCAGGCTGTGAAGTGCTTTACGTGGAAGACAGCCGCGTGGTCGCGATGGCAACCCGCCGCATGCTCGAAAAACACGGCTTGAAAGTAGTGCATGCCACTTGCGTTGAAGATGCAGTCGCACACTTGGAAACCATGATGGCGCAAGGTCGCATTCCTGGCCCCGACATCGTGTTGACCGACGTGTATTTGAAAGGCGATTTGACCGGCAAGGATTTATTGCAAAGCATTCGCAATACTTTCGGCTACCCAAAAGGCTTGTTACCTGCATTGGTAATGACAGGAGATGCGAATCTCGCCAACCAAACCGATTTGCTTCGTGCCGGTGCTAATGACCTGGTGCAAAAACCAATCGAAGAACGTTTGCTGGTAACGAAATTATTATTCCAGCTGCGCGTCGGCAGACAAATGCGCGAGAAGCTGCAAAAGAAATAAGTTTGCAGAAGTAGTTCTGTGGGAGCTGCTTTAGCAGCGATTAGTCGGTTCCGACTATCGCAATCCGAAAGTTTTTATCGCTGCTGTTTTTAACAGGCACGTATCTGTTCAAACAGCTCACACGAATTCAAACAGCTCGCCTATATAATCCAGATGCCAGAAAAGACTATTCAACTCGAAGCTTCCTGGAAATCACGAGTTGGCGATTATCTACAACGCCCAGACATGCGTGCTTTATCGGAATTTTTGCGTAGCGAAAAAACGAAAGGCAAAAATATCTATCCGCGTGGCACCGATATTTTTACCGCATTGAACACAACCCCGTTTGAAAACGTAAAAGTGGTGATTCTGGGACAAGATCCGTATCACGGGCCTGGCCAGGCACACGGCCTGTGTTTTTCGGTATTACCGGGCGTTGATATTCCACCGTCACTAAGAAACATTTACACCGAAATCGAACGCGATTGCGGAATCGCAAAACCCAATCACGGCTGCTTGATGCATTGGGCGAAACAAGGCGTGTTATTGCTCAACGCCGTTTTGACCGTGGAAGACGGCAAGCCCGGGGCGCATCAAGGCAAAGGCTGGGAAGGCTTCACCGATCATATCGTCGAAAAATTAAATGCCGAACGCGAAGGTCTGGTCTTCATGCTCTGGGGCAGTTACGCACAAGCCAAAGGCCGCGTGATTGATTCGCGCAAGCATTGTGTTCTGCGTGCGCCACATCCATCGCCCTTGTCTGCATATCGCGGCTTTATGGGCTGCGGACATTTCTCCGCCGCGAACCGCTGGTTAGTTGGCGGACAAAAAACACCGATTGATTGGTCGATACCGAATTCATAGGGGCGATTTATGAATCGCCCCTACCTTCAGCACACAAAGCAAAAACAATTGTTTGACCTTCTGCATGGTTGTAATGCGCTTCTACTTGCCAAGGAGTGACCTTCTTCAATTTTTCCAGCATTATCAAGACTGGGTTAGCTACTATGTTGACTGATATATCGCCGAACGATATAGTCAGCCTAACTTGATAACGGCGCCCGATATGAAAGCCTCAACTCCCAGTCCCAGTGTTGCTCAATACCAAATTCTGCTGGCCTTATTGGCTGGCGAAAAGCACGGTTACGCCATCATGCAAGACGTTGAAGCGCTATCGGATGGCGCGGTAAAGCTGGGGCCAGGCACCCTTTACGGAGCTATCAAGCGCCTGACTGAACAAAACTGGATTGAAGAATCCGGAGACCGGCCTGACCCGACCCTAGATGATGAACGCCGTCGCTATTACAGATTGACCGGTGTTGGCCGCGAAGTCGTTCTTAAACAACATCGACATCTGCAACGCTTGGTCGGCTTCGCCAATTCGCATTTATTTGTGGCCTAGGAGAACGACATGAAAGGAAACTCGAACTTCATATCAAAATGCATTTTGACGGCTTATGCCGTCGTTCTTCGCTGCTATCCCCGCGCATACCGCGAACAGTTCGGCGAACTGATGCTACAGGCAGTAAAAGACGAACTGCGTTATTCCAGGCAACAAACAACAAATCAAATTGCCTTCACGCTAATCAAGGATGTCGGCCTGAGCTTGCCACGTGAACATTATGCTTTTGAATCGCAACAGGGCTTTGCACGCAAGTCATTTCTTTTGTTACTGGTCTTGTTGACCGGATTATTTCTTGCCCGTGAGCCGTTGCAGCAAATCACAACAGCTAGCATTGAAGCCTTTGTCAATATTCCGAACTCCATTCAAAGAATGCATGAAGAAAAATATTCCGAAAATCTCCATACTGCGGCTCAAGAGATGCTGCATAGCCAAGACCCCAATAGCGTCGTTGCAGGTGCGACCATATTGGTCGACATGGACTGGCTTCATAAAATGACCAGTGCTGATCGAGATAGTATTCATGTTGAATTAGAGCGCGCCTTGATAAGTGGGGCCAATGACCCGGCAGTTTTATTCAACGCAATGCGAATCTGTGGCAACGAACCTGACATCTGCAATGTGCAGCGATTGTTGTCCAAAACGCGGACGCTTTATCCGCAGAATGCCATGACTTGGTTGCGCCATGCCGCCGTTGCAAAGCAACAAGGCAACACCACCCAACAACTTGCCTACCTTGAGCAGGCACTGACGGCGACTTCTTATCGAAATTACGGCGAGATAAACCACCTCAAACAGATCGAGCAGATTCAAAATAAAGCCTTTGTCATGCCATGGTATTTTAATTTTTTCGGCAAAACATCTCAATTTAGCTCGGAAAATTTGGCAATGCTCTTAACTATCCATTCAAATATCAACACGATGCCATCCTGTGAAAGCGATCTTCAAGTAAAAACTTCCGAAGTTTTAATCACTTGCCAAAAAATTGCGCTAAAACTTTTGGAAAACCAGTCACTTGATTTTGGTCAGCGTTACGTTGCCCTCGCGCTTACGAAGCAATCCGGTGATACAAGATGGCTGGCTCTGGCAGAACAAGATGATGAAATGTACAAGCAGCTGTATAGCTTGCCGTCAGAACCAAAATTGCCAAGCTTACAGGACATGCATGATGCACTTGCGCAAGGAAAAGTCGATGCAATGCTCAAGCGAATTATTATCGAAAATCAATAAATAGCATCGTAGCCTGGATGCAACGAAGCGTAATCCGGGTAATCTGCATCGAAGTTAATCAACACTACTCATCATTGAAATAGAAAAACATAATGCTTGCGTTATTGAAAATGACCGGGGCTGCGATTGATTTGTCGGTGTCGAATTCGTAGGGGCGACTTATGAATCGCCCTACGAATTATGCGGCAAGCGTCTTCGCCTCAAACTCTGCCAACCATTCGTCATCGGAACCATCGCTAACGCCTTCAAACAGAAAAGTGCTGAGATAACGTTCACCGGTATCAGGCAACATGGCGAGAATCACCGAACCTTTCTCGGCTTTTTCTGCGACTTTCAAGGCAGCGGCAAGTGTTGCACCAGCCGAAATTCCGACAAAAACGCCTTCTTCGGCGGCCAATCTGCGAGCGGTGTCACGCGCGAGTACGTCGTCAATCGGAATAATTTCATTAGCAATATTTTGATTGAGCACGGCGGGAATAAAATCCGGCGTCCAGCCCTGGATTTTATGGGGTGCCCAATCCTTGCCAGACAATAATGAGGCGCCCGCAGGTTCAGTGGTAATGATTTTTGTCTGCGGCCGCGCGAGTTTCAACACTTCGCCAACCCCGGTTAAAGTACCGCCTGTGCCCCAGCCGCTGACAAAATAGTCGAGGCGTTTTCCGGCAAAATCCTGAAGTATTTCCGGTGCCGTGGTATTGCGGTGATAAGCAGGATTCGCCGCATTTTCAAACTGCCTTGCCAGGAACCAACCATGCTTGCGGGCGAGTTCTTCAGCCTTGCGCACCATGCCGCTACCACGCTCTGCCGCCGGCGTAAGAATTACTTTTGCACCGTAAGCACGAATCAATTTTCGACGTTCGATGGAAAATGTTTCCGTCATCACCGCAACGAAGGGGTAACCACGTGCCGCGCAAACCATGGCAAGCGCAATACCGGTATTACCCGATGTTGCTTCAACCACGGTCTGCCCGGGCTTCAACAATCCTTTTTGTTCGGCATCGAGAATAATTGCCAATGCCAGACGATCTTTTACCGAACCGCCAGGATTGAAGGATTCAACCTTGACGTATAAATCCACATGCGATGGACCAATTCGATGTAGTTTTACAATCGGGGTTTTACCGATCGTGTCGAGAATATTGTCGTAAATCATTTTAACTCCTGAGATTTTAGGCGGCGGCCAATAAGGAATGTTGTGTTTGAATTTCTACGTCACCCAAAGGCGCTTCACCAAACCAATTCAGGCTGTTGGCGAACGCGGCGACTTCACCGATGATCAGCAAGGCAGGCGATTGAATCTGATGCTGCAATGCTCGCTGCGACAAGCTCTCCAGCGTGCCGGTAATTACGCGCTGTTCGGGTCGCGAGCCGTTTTCAATCAAGGCAATCGGCGTGCTTGGAGCACGACCATATTCAATCAATTTATTTTGCAGACGATCCAAATTGGCTACACCCATATAAATCGCGAGCGTCTGCTTTTCGGTAGCAAGTTGCTGCCAATCAAGCGTATCTTCGGATTTGGCGCAATGCGCGGTAACAAAACGCAAAGATTGCGCATGATCACGATGTGTCAACGGTATGCCTGCATAAGCGGCGCAAGCCAGTGCAGCGGTAACGCCGGGCACTATTTCATAGGGAATATCATTGGCGCGCAGCACTTCGCATTCTTCTCCGCCACGACCAAAGATAAACGGGTCGCCGCCTTTCAATCGCACTACTCGTTTGCCCGCTTTCGCATGTTCCAGCAACAAATCATGGATCCCATCTTGCGTAGTGTAGTGATGGCCGGATTCTTTTGCGACTTCGATAAATTCAGCGTCGCGACGTGCAAGTGCCAATACTTCTTTGCTGACTAATCGATCATGCAAAATCACATCGGCTTCGTTCAATAAACGTAGTGCCCGCAAGGTAAGCAATCCGGCATCACCGGGGCCCGCACCCACGAGAGCGACTGAACCTTGTTTCGCTTGCGCATCTTGCTGCGACAAGGCAGACAACAAAGCATGCTCGGCCTTGATGGTCTGACGTTGACGCAATAAAGATAAAACCGGGCCCTGCAATAATTTTTCAAACCAGCGCCTACGTTGCGGCAATACCGGCAAATGCTGACGAATGCGTTCGCGATGTTGTGCCAGCAAGGCAGTCAAACTGCCATAGGATTCATCAAACTGTGCTTCCAGTTTTTCACGGATATGGCGTGCAAGCATGGGGGCCGCACCGGCGCTTGAAATGGCAATCTGCAAGGGTCCACGCTCAATGACGGAGGGAACCTGATAGCTTGATAGTTCCGCATCATCAACCACATTGACGAATAAGCGACGTACTTCGGCTGCGGCGGCAATTTCCTTATTCACTTCAACATCGTCGGTTGCGGCAACCACGAGCCAGACATCGTTCAACCAGGCGTCCTGGAATTTTCCGGGCAGATAATCAATTTCGTTTTTCGACGCGAGTGCTTTCAATTCATCGACCAATTCCGGCGAACCAACACGAACACGTGCGCCGGCCGATCGCAAGGCGGCAATTTTTCTCAATGCCACTACACCACCGCCCACCACCAGCACAGGGCGATTTCTCAGGTCGGCAAACAAAGGGAATAAACGGCTGCTCATGATTCTGCTTGCAAAGGAGTTGGCGGTGATCACACGCTAAACCCGCCAATGACGAGGGAGAAATGATTTCGCCTACTGAGTTCATGCTCAGAAGTTATGTGCCACAGTCCGATTGGACTGGACGCTTCCAGACACATGGGCTAGCATCGTTTTACTCAAT
>JBDTTC010000259.1:0-2719 GCA_039930825.1 Arenimonas sp. | reverse complement strand
GACCTCGTTCCAATATTCGATGTGACGTCGAAGAAAGCAAGCCAAACACCAGGTACAAAGCCCCCGAATAGACGACCTACGATGTTTTCCCAGTACCACTGATATGGAATATCAAGACCAGTAACACCTGCAGCAAATGAAATCAGGACACCGATGATTACAGGAATGCCTACTGCCCACAGGATTGGAAATCTTGGAGCCCATGCCGACACCATCATGAACCATGCAACGGAAGGGAAAGCCCAAAGAATGTAAATAGGTAAGCATGCCAACACTTGTAGAGGCAGTAGGTACAATTCACTCATTCCCAAAGCGGGCCCTGCCAAATTAACTCCCAATATTTGCGCGCAGATTGCAACCGTGATGAAAAAAATGACGAATATGAAAAAGCCTATAATCAAAGGCACCACAGGTGTTACTACTAGAATCGTGAATAGCTTGGACAATACGGTTTGAGTATCAGAAACAGGCATCGATTTCCAAAAAAGAATACTCTTGTCTTTTCTATCATCGTACAGGCTGGACAAGCTGTAGAAAAACACAACAAACGCCAAAACAATCAACAATGGCGCTACGCTGGGAAGATAAGTCGCTGCAAGGCCTTGTGCCATATCGTGTTTGTTTTCAGCAGTCATCTGGCTTGAAAGGTCATGCACGCTTACGCCATTAAAGTTCATGCCGTCACCGTGCTTCACAGTGAACATCGCAATGGCGATGCCAGCTACCAGCATCAATGCATAAAAAGCACCTACGATAACTTGGGCCCAAAAAATGCCGCCCTTGTTTTCCCAGTATTCCCGTTTAACGAGCATTTTCATGGTGTTCATGCGTAGGTTCCTTTCATTGTTGCGACAAACAGATCTGCAATGCCGACATTGCGGGTGTCACCAAGACGGGCGAGTTCACTTCGTGCTACTCCATCAAACAACATGACGGATTTTCCAAATACAGTGCGTTCATCAATGGGGCTCATGCTTTTCGCAGCGGCGTAATGATCTTGGGAAACCATTACCTCGATAAAGCGATCTGCTACTTCATCCATAGTGGAGGAAAGTACGATTTTGCCATCGCGGATGAACATCAAATCGGTAAGGATATGCTCGATCTCTTCTACTTGATGCGTAGTGACAATAATCGTCTTGTTTTCATCGAAGTAGTCTTCCAGCAGGTTTTGATAGAACTGCTTGCGATAAAGAATATCCAGGCCAAGTGTTGGTTCGTCTAGCACCAGCAGCTTGGCATCAATGGCCATTACCAATGCCAGATGCAATTGCACCACCATGCCTTTGGACATGTGCTTCACTTTCATGTCGGGTTTCAGCTTCGTATGAACTAAATATGCCTCACACTTGGCGCGGTTGAATTTAGGGTGTACGCCGGCAACAAATTCAATGGCTTCACGTACTTTTATCCAGCGCGGCAATACGGCGACATCCGCAATAAAGCAAACTTCTTTCATCAACTCGTCGCGTTGTGTTTGAGGGTCGAAGCCTAGTACATTCAACTTACCTTGATACGTGGACAAACCAAGAATCGCTTTCAAAGCGGTTGTCTTGCCCGAACCATTGGGGCCAATCAAACCAATAATACGGCCAGCCGGAATTTCAAAACTCACGTTATCAACCGCGACTGTATGCTTGAACCGTTTCGTTAAGTTGCTTGCTGAAATGACGGCGCTCATTTTGCACCTCCGTTACGCAATAAGGCTTCCGGGTCAAGCCCCAGACGACCGATACGCTCGATCACCATCGGCCATTCTTCCTTTAAAAAACGTTCGCGTTCAGAAGCAAGCAACTGATCGCGGGCATTGTCTGTCATGTACATACCGAGTCCCCTTCGTTTTTCTACTAAATTTTCGTCTGCCAGCTCTTGATAGGCTCGCGAAACGGTAATGGGATTAAGCTGATACTCGGCGGCAATTTGCCGTACCGAGGGCAGGGCATCGCCGGGTTTCAGGACGCCGTCGAGCATCATGCTCATGACTCGGTCTTTCAACTGGCGATAAATGGGGGAGTTGTCATTCCATGCGATGCTCATGATTAGAGGCCTTGTTTTGGCAGCACGCGGCTGAACGAAAAGTAGGGCATCGATAATTGGCGGCGCAATCGTTTATCGTGCGCTTTGCTGGCATCCTGTGAAGCATCCATCACATTCAATTGCGCGGTATATGCGATATTGAGAGTGCTTGATTCGGCATTGATTGCAATCGGTTCCTGGCCTAGCAAGCCGCTCGTAGTAATGAAACTGAGTGCTACCAAAATGCCTGTCATCGTGCTTTTGACTTTGTGGTTCATACGACCTCCTAAGTGAGGTAACGGTTAGGTGTTGTAGGTAACTATAACACTATATTTTTACCCGTCAACTACTTTTTGACTTTTTCCAACCCAACTAACGACCTATATCCAAATTTGACAGCCTAAAAAGGACTAAGTATATGAAATTGCTGAATATCATGGCTCTATTGAGCTTTGTTCTGGTTGCCCCTTTGCAGGCAAAAACAACCTTGTTGGATCAGAATTTCCGTCCATTGGCGGGTAAAACACCGGTCAATCTTCAAAAAGCGTACAGAGGGGACGTTCTGTTGGTGGTTAATACCGCTAGCAAATGTGGTTTCACACCACAGTTTGATGGTCTGGAAGCACTGCACAACAAGTTGAAAGGCCGTGGCTTTGCGGTTCTAGGCTTTCCATCTAATGATTTTCGCGGCCAGGACCCTGGT
>JBDTTC010000258.1:0-7458 GCA_039930825.1 Arenimonas sp. | reverse complement strand
TCGGGGGTAGGAAAAACCAGTATTAGCCGAAGATTCAATGAAATGGGATACAAATCTTATGATATGGATTCTGAGCCAGGGCTTTTTAGTTTAATTGATAACAAAACGGGATTGCCGGTTGTTGATCACGACAATTCCGATCTTAACAAAGTCTTGGATATAGACTGGGTATGTAATGAAAAAAAACTTGTATCCATGGTTACCGTTCTTAATGCTCTTTTTCGAACCCGCCCTTCCCCCACCCGATTTCCGATTTCCGCTTTCCGATTTCTGATGGCCGAGCTTGATATCAAGCGCATGTATATTAGTGATGATGCGCTGCGTGAAGGTGTTCTTTACGACATGATTGGTCGCCGCAGCGAGCGTGATCCCCGCGAAGCATCGATTCAAGCTTTATGTTTACGCTATGAAGTAGATATGCCGCAAGCCGATCGCGTAGAAAAAACGGCACTTAAGCTTTTCGACGATGTTGCCGAAGACTGGTTACTCGATAACGAAGAATTCCGCTTGCTTGGCTGGGCCTCGCGCCTGCATGAAATGGGCTTGGCGATTGCGCATAGCCAATACCACACGCATGGCGCTTATCTGATTGAACATTCCGATGTGGCCGGCTTTTCAAAAACCGAACAGCAATTCCTGGCTGCCCTAATTCGCAATCAACGCCGCGGCTTCCACAATAAAAGCATTCAAGCCTTGCCGAGCCGTCTTGCACAATCGGCGCAACGCTGCGCCATCTTGTTGCGAATTGCCGTATTGCTGCATCGCGGCCATGAACGCGATGCCAGTCCCGAAGCGAAACTGCGCGTCACCGGCAATCAGTTGAAATTAAAACTCGAAAAATCCTGGCTGAAAGCACATCCACTGACGCAATCGGACCTTGAAGCCGAACGGGAATACCTGCAATCCATTGATTACGTTTTGACGATTGCCTGATAACCTGCAGAAGCGCTGCTGGCTGCGCTCAAATTACATAACAGTGTCAGAGCGCAGCAAACATGCGCTCCTGCGTCGTGATGACAAGACCATTATTCCGCGATTGAAGGCTGATTATTATTTTTTAAATTCTCGATATAGCGAATGCCCATCAACTTAAGCACCAAGTTCCGTAGCGCTTTACCAAACGGATAAAAAATACCGGCGCGTTTTTCAGTCCCGAAGAAATAATAATTCATACGATTGAAAAATCCCGAGCGAGTACTCAATAAAGTCAGCATTCGAATGGCTTCCGGGCCATAGTACGTTACATCTTTGAATTTAACGACCATTCCCTGATCTATATCGAGCCCGGCCGCCGTAATTTCGTCCATCAGCGGGCCCGGTTGCCGTGCATCGATTAAATGCAGCCTACCAACTGCATCATTAATCCGTGCGTATTTGCAGTAGGCATTGCAGATAGGACATTCCCCGTCATACACCAGCCAAACATCATCCACCCCATTAGCAAGTTGCTTCATGACTAACTCCTGATTCACATGTTGGAAATAGTTTCGACTTGAGGTATATTACACGTTAATTAACTAATTAGTTAAATACTTATGAAAATAGATAATGTATTCGAAGCCCTCAGCTCCACCCCTCGCAGAAAAATTCTGGCCTATCTGTCCGAAACCTCACTTACCGCAGGTGAAATATCGGACCGATTCGAGATGAGCAAACCGGCCCTATCCAAGCATTTGCAGATTCTGCAAAACGCAGGGCTTGTCAGTAGCGAAAAGAAAGGCCAGTTCGTTCATTACAGCCTGGCTGACGAAAACATGCTTACCACCTTACATAGCTTCCTCACCACGTTTTGCCCCGTTGGCGGCCCACTCAAGAAAGAAAGTGCCGCGATCGCAAAGTCAAAACGAAAAACCGCGTAATCCAAATACTTCCGGGGATTTACATGTCCACTATCAACAATGGCATATACGACGAGGTTCACTCGACTTGGTGGGAAGAAGACGGCTTTATGGCGCTTCTTCGTACCTCGGTCAATCCTCCAAGGTTCGAGTACTTTAAAGATCTTCTGGTCAATCGCCTCGGGCTTGAACCGGCCAAACTAGAGGTTCTTGATGTTGGTTGTGGCGGTGGCCTTTTATCCGAACCATTCGCAACTCTGGGCTGCAATGTCACCGGTATTGATCGCTCGGCGCCTACACTGAATGCAGCACGCGCGCATGCCGAGAAGTCTGGATTAACTATCCGCTATCTTGAAGCCAGCGCCGAATCGCTACCCTTTGCTGACCAGGCATTCGATATTGTCTGCTGCTGCGATGTACTGGAGCATGTTGATGATCTGGAACAAGTCATCAGCGAAATATCGCGTGTACTAAAGCCCGGAGGCGTATTCTTTTTTGACACCATAAACCGGACGCTGCGCAGCAAATTGGTGGCCATCAAGCTCGCGCAAGATTGGCGTCTAACCCGGCTTATTCCGCAAGACGTCCATGTCTGGGATAAGTTTATTCGCCCAGCTGAACTGGTCGACCTTCTGGAGAAACAAAGTTTGTCCAAATGCGAACTCGCAGGCCTTTCGCCGGCGGTAAACCCGATAACGGCCTTGAGTGGGCTCGTACAAAACAAGCTGGGCAAGATGAGCTTTGCCGAACTGGGAACGAAGCTGAGGCTTAAACGCAGCAAGGACCTGTCTATCTCGTACATGGGATATGCGCTAAGGACGTTGAAGGCATGATCTGAGGAAATGCACCATCCAGCTTGTAATCACATCGAGACTACATGGAATATTCTAGAATCAAAATTATGTACATAAAACTACCACGCCACGTCTTTATTTCCCTACTACTACTACTTGCCTGCACTTTTGCGGTGTCATGCACTACCGAGCCTACCGTTCAGGCTGATGGAGTCGATGCACAGCAAATACCGGAAAGCCCGAAGCCGCTGAACGATATTGTTGTTGCCAGTGAAGACGAAGTGCCAACCTGGGATGAGTCTGCTGGTAAAATAAAATCGCCTAGCAAAAAAGCCGATCCGCAAAAATAAAATTGGGCGCGGACTTACTGCGTCCAAACAATTGATCAGCGCACAACACCCATCGATGCCAGCACGGCATTTATCTCACCATAACTGTATTGCTCTCCAAGAAATTGTTTAATCGGCGCTATCGCAGAACTATCCCGGAATCGCAGAATGGCGTGTTTGATCGGCTCTACTTTATCGACGGCCACTAGATCGTTCAAAGCAACTTCACCGCTTGTCATATAGCGCGCCAGATGACCTTCGATCGTGCTTTGGCTTAGTTTGCGTTCACTGGCGATCTGCATGATAGATGCGCCTTGCTGGAACATGGAAAGCGAAATTTCAAATGTGCTGGTGCCATCGCTACTGCGGCGCGCACTGGCTTTGCGCTCCCGCTTCGGAATTTTAAGTTGGATTCGTGACTCGAGTTGGTTTTCTTCGCAATATGTCTTGATGACTTCGATACACTCGGCACCGTATTTTTCGAATTTTACATCACCCACGCCGGATATTTTCAACATCTGCTCGGAATCCTGTGGCAGATAGGTGGCCATTTCGATCAGGGTCACGTCGGAAAAAATCAAATAGGGCGGCACATTGTCGGCACGGGCAAATTCAGTACGTACGACTTTCAGTCGTTCGAATAAATCATGGAAGTAATCATGAACTTCTTGCTGTGCGCGTAAGCCGGTTCTTTCTGCCTCATCAACAACTTTGACCAGTTCAACAATGGTTTTTCCTTTGAGCACATCACGACTTTTATCGGTGAGCATCAGTGTCGGGTACTGACCATTGGTCTGTTCCAGATAACCTTGTTCGATCAACTCCCGAAAATAGGCCAGCCAGCTGGTTTTGGGTATATCGGCACCGATACCGTAAGTGGGCAATTGCTTATGCTGATCGCGCATTTTTTGCGATTTAGCTCCTCGCAGAAAATCGACCAGATAGGTCAAACCCATTCGTTGCTCGGTGCGATAGACAGCGCTCAATGCTTTCTGGGCAATCACCGTACCGTCAAAACGTTCGAAAGTTTTCAGGCAATTATCGCAATGACCACATTTTTCGACACTGTCTTCGGAAAAATAATGCAGCAGGAATTTTCTCCGGCAGGTTTTCAGATCGCCGAACTGCGCCATTACATTGAGCTTGCCGAGCATGATGTCGGTTTGTTCGGCATTACCTTCCACCTCGGCAAAGGTCTTCAGTTTTTGCACATCGCCATGACTGAAAAACAGTAATGCCTCGCTCTCAAGCCCGTCACGGCCTGCACGGCCAGTTTCCTGGTAATAACTCTCGATGTTTTTAGGCAGATCGTGATGTACCACGAAACGTACATTTGACTTGTCGATACCCATGCCAAAAGCAATTGTCGCGACCATTATTTTTACTTCGTCCCTCAGAAATAACTCCTGATGTTTTTCGCGTTTCGCTTTGTCGTGCCCGGCGTGATAAGCCAGCGCACTGAATCCATCATTGCGCAAATCCGCCGCCAAGGCATCGACCGAATTCCGGCTCAGGCAATAAATGATTCCGCTTTCGTTGCGGCGCTTATCCAGATAATCGAATAATTGTGTGTACGTATCACGCTTGGGCTCAACCCGATAAAAAATATTGGCGCGGTTGAAACTCGAGGAAAATACTTCAGCATGTTCGATATGGAGTTTTTCGAGAATATCCTGTCGTACCAGTTTATCCGCCGTTGCCGTCAGTGCGATCACTGGCACTTCCGGAAACCAGCTTTTCAGTCTGCCGAGCTGGGTATACTCGGGACGAAAATCATGACCCCAGCTCGAAATACAATGTGCCTCATCAATCGCGAATAGTGAAACCCGGAGGCTTTTCAGAAAATCAATAAACTGTTCACTGCCTTGAAGCAGTCGTTCCGGCGCGACGTATAAAATACTGATTTCGCCATCGCGTATTGCCGCAATCACTTCCTGTTGAGCGGCACTTTCCTGGCTTGAATTGAGGAATGCCGCTTTTACGCCATTCAATCGCAATGCATCGACCTGGTCTTTCATCAAGGCAATCAAGGGCGAAACCACGACTGTCAAACCATCCTGCATCAATGCAGGAATCTGGTAACACAGGGATTTTCCGCCGCCGGTCGGCATCAATACCAGACAGTCTTTTTTCGCCAGCACGCATTCCACGGCTGCCTGCTGGTTCAAACGGAAATCGTCGTAACCGAATTGGTGCTTGAGAATTTGCAGGGCGCGGGCAATAGACATGTACGGTTTTTTATCGATCCTTGGTTATAGGAGCTATGGTAACAAAAGCATCATGGTGCCGATGTAGGACTTTTGCCTGTTTTATTGTAGGAATATTGAGCATCGACGCAGATTCACCGCGACTTCCATCGCTCCTGCCCTGCGTCATCATTTTGTCACGGCAATGACATGAGGCTTGCACAGTGGCTGCGCACACTGCGCGCATGAAAAACTATCAGCACATTGAATTGATCACCGAGACTTATCCACCAGAAATCAACGGGGTGGCATTGACGGTACAGGCATTGGAATTCGGTCTGCGAAATCTCGGCCATCGCGTCGGTTTGGTAAGGCCGGAGCAACACGACGAATCACCGCGCCACCATCAGGATTTAATGTTGGTGGAAGGCGCACCGATTCCGCGTTATCCGGGCCTGCGCTTCGGCCTGCCCGCCCGCAAACGCCTGATCGCTCGCTGGACTGCACAACGCCCCGATGCGATCTATATCGCTACCGAAGGCCCACTCGGTTGGTCTGCGATGCGGGCAGCGCGTAAATTAGGCATTCCGATTGCAACGGGTTTTCATACTCGTTTCGATGATTACGTCGGTCGTTACGGCGCCGGTTTTTTATCACCATGGGTGCTTGCATGGTTACGCCGATTCCATAATCGCGGCGATGCGACCTTGGTGCCGACTACCGAGCTCGCTGATTCACTGACCCAGCAGGGTTTTCATCATGTGCAACATCTGGGCCGCGCGGTCGATACCCGTCAATTCAATGCACATTGGCGCAATGAACAATTACGTGCCAGCTGGGGCCTGAAACCGGATGATCTGGCAGTAATTCATGTTGGACGGATTGCTCCGGAAAAAAACATGCCGCTTGCAGTGAAAGCATTCCGCGCACTGCAGGAAAAAAGGCCGGAGGCAAAATTCATCATGGTCGGCGATGGTCCGCAACGCACGAGTGTGCAGTCGGAAAATCCGGATTTCATTTTTGCCGGCATGCGTCGTGGCGATGATCTGGCGCAGCATTATGCAAGCGCCGATATTTTCTGTTTTCCAAGTCTGTCGGAAACTTTTGGCAACGTCACTCTGGAAGCGATGGCCTCCGGGCTTGCCGTTTGTGCATTCGATTACGGCGCAGCGAAAGAACATTGCAAGGATGGCACTCACGGCAGAACCGTCGGTTTTGGCGAAGAACCCTCATTCGTGAAGGCGTTCGTCGAACTCGCTACCGATCCAAATATCAAAAAGATGGGTGAAGAGGCAAAAGAGTCCGTTCAACATCTGCATCCGGAAACCGTGGCAAAGGCATTTTCGCGTTTATTGCATGAACTATCCGACCAAAGGAGTGTGGCATGAACATCCGCGTAAAACACTTTCTGCAGCGTGAACATCAATGGTGCGTACACGCCAATACCTGGGCTGACAAAAGTTGGGTGCGTCGCTATTTCCAAACGGTCAGTCGTCTTGGCGACGGGCCGGTCTGGTACATGCTAGGCGCCATCATCCTGCTTGTTGAAGGCAGTAATGGTGTTCCTGCTTTCCTGCATTTGTCGGTGATGGCAGTGACCACCAGTTTTCTTTACCGCTATCTGAAAAAATGGACAAAACGTCCACGCCCATTTGCCAACGACAATCGCATACACGTCTGGACTGCACCACTTGATGAATTCAGTTTTCCGTCCGGGCATACGCTGCATGCGGTTTCCTTTACCTTGGTCACACTCGCCTATTACCCGATGTTGGCTGTGGTCCTTGTACCGCTGGCAATTAGCATTGCCTTGTCGCGCGTGATATTGGGACTGCACTACCCTAGTGATGTTTTTGCTGCAACGGTGATTGGATCGCTGTTGGCGTGGATCTCGTTTTTTGTTTTTTGATTGCAGCCCTAGCCATAACATTGCTTGGCCCGCAGCTCTAAAAAAAATATCTCGGACGCAATCTAATTTTCGCAGGCCTACCTGGGTCAGGTGAAGCCACAACTTGGGCTATGGGCTTTCCGTTCGAAATTAATAATGACATTAATAAAGGCACATTCACAAACACGAAAGACAAGACAAAAAAAGTATGACCGGCATCCAGTACTTATAAATCGCACCAACTTTCGTGAAAAAAAGCGCCGTCTTTCGACGGCGCTTTGTATTTAAGCTTGCGGAATTTCCTTCTTGCCGATGTTGTACCAGTCAATATTCCGGGTTACGACCATGATGGCGGCCAGAATACCGAACAATAGTATTGAACCCAGTGCCAAGGCATTGTCTTCGGACACCAGCAGACCGTAG
>JBDTTC010000257.1:0-3162 GCA_039930825.1 Arenimonas sp. | reverse complement strand
TTTTCGCGACCAACACGATAAACACGATTTTCGTAGCTGTTCAGTGCCAACACACGACCATCGCAATCAAAGCCCAAGGACTCGACGGCTTCCAGAATACGGTCGGGATCAAGTTCGGCGAAAGGGGCTTCTGGCGGGTTTTGCATAGTCCGCTATCTTATCGCGTTGCAGCACCGAGTAGCCCTGTTCCATCCTGAGGAGCAAGGGGATAGACTCAGCACAGATTGTTTGTGACGGTGTATCGCCGGTCTTCATTCGGCGGTGCGTAATGCAACATCATCGCGGTTGGAGGGAATAGCTCTTTATGCAACCCACAGATATTCGTGACCCGGCGTATTTTTTAAAAGTAGTTGATTGCCAATTGGCCTGCCCGGCGCACACGCCGGTCCCCGAATACATACGAATGATTGCAGCGGGTCGTTACGACGATGCCTATATGCTGAATTGGGAATCGAATGTCTTTCCCGGAATTTTGGGGCGAACCTGTGACCGACCTTGCGAGCCTGCCTGCCGTCGCGGCCGTGTCGAAGAAAACAATGGCGAGAAACCGGAACCGGTTGCGATATGCCGATTGAAACGCGTTACCGCCGATTTCAAAGATGATATTCGCCATCGCTTGCCGAAAGTCGCGAAACCGAACGGCAAGCGCATTGCCTGCGTTGGTGCGGGGCCCGCATCACTTACCGTCGCAAGAGATTTGGCACCGCTCGGTTATCACGTCACAGTATTTGATAGCGACCCCAAAGCCGGCGGCTTCATGCGTACGCAAGTGCCACGTTTTCGTTTGCCGGAAGCAGTGATTGATGAAGAAACCGGCTACATCCTGGATTTGGGTGTTGAGTTTATTGGCGGCCAGAAAATCGAATCACTGAAAAAGTTGCTCGCAGAAAATTACGATGCCGTGTTTGTCGGTTGCGGCGCGCCACGCGGACGCGATCTGGATTTGCCGGGTCGTTGGGACGCAAAAGAAAATATTCATATCGGAATCGATTGGTTGTCGTCGGTGTCGTTTGGTCATATCACAAAAATCGGCAAACGCGTGATCGTGCTCGGCGGCGGCAATACAGCGATGGACTGCTGCCGGTCGTCGCGACGTTTGGGTGGTGATGAAGTCAAAGTGATCGTGCGTTCGGGCTTCGATGAAATGAAGGCCTCGCCTTGGGAAAAAGAAGATGCCATTCACGAAGGCATTCCAATTCTTAATTTCATGGTGCCAAAAAGTTTTGAACATCGCGATGGCAAATTGATTGGCATGATGTTCGAAAAAGTGAAAGCTGGCGTCGATGCTAAAGGCCGCCGCGGTTTAGTGCCGACTGGCGAACCAGATGAATTGGTCGAATGCGATGACGTATTGATTGCGGTTGGTCAGGAAAATGTATTTCCATGGATTGAACGCGATATCGGTATCACTTTTGATGAGTGGGGCATGCCGGTAGTAGATACCCATACCTTCCAGTCGAGTCTGCCGAAAGTGTTTTTCGGCGGCGATGCCGCCTTCGGTCCGAAAAATATTATCTGGGCCGTTGCGCATGGCCATGAAGCTGCGATTTCGATTGATAAATTATTGAATGGCGAAAGTGTTGTGCTGCGGCCACCGGCGATGATGAATCTGGTATCGCAGAAAATGGGCATTCACGAATGGAGTTACGACAACGAGATTTCGCCGGACGAGCGTTTCAAGGTGCCGCATGAGAAAGCCGAGAAGGCATTAAAGAGCATCAGTATCGAAGTGGAGCTGGGTTTCGACCTGAAGCTGGCCTTCAAGGAAGCAGAGCGTTGCCTGAACTGCGATGTGCAAACGGTATTCGCAAAAGATGCCTGCATCGAATGCGATGCCTGCATGGATATTTGTCCGATGGATTGCATCAGCTTCACCCACAACGATGAAGAAGCTGATCTGCGCAAACATCTGATCGCGCCGGCATTGAATTTATCGCAGGATTTGTATGTGTCCGGACCCTTGAAAACCGGGCGCGTAATGGTTAAAGACGAAGACGTCTGCCTGCATTGCAGCCTATGTGCCGAGCGTTGTCCGACCGGTGCCTGGGATATGCAGAAATCGGTATTGGACTTGACGCGTGCCGGCCCCGGTTGCCGCAGTAAAACAAGGCAGGCGGCCTGATGACAATGAATAAACCCATAGAGGCCGTTAACGACTTTGTCGTGAAGTTTGCCAACGTCAATGGTTCGGGGTCCGCCTCGGCCAATGAATTATTTGCGAAATCGATTTTGCGGATGGGCGTGCCGGTGAGTCCTCGCAATATTTTCCCCTCAAATATTCAAGGCTTACCAACCTGGTATGAAGTCCGTGTGACCGAGGCTAGTCATCTGGGAAGACGTGGCGGCGTGGACTTGATGGTCGCGATGAATCCGCAAACCTGGGCGGCCGATTTGAAGGAAATCGAACCCGGTGGTTATCTGTTTTACGACAATAGCAAACCCATTCCGGCCTCGCGTTTTCGCGATGATATTCATGTGATCGGGGTGCCGCTCACTGAAATTTGTAATGCCGCCTACACCGATCCGCGCCAACGTCAGCTATTCAAGAATATCGTGTATGTCGGTGCCTTGTCGGTACTGCTGGATATCGAATGTGCCGTGATCGAGAAATTGATTGCCGAACAATATAAAAGCAAACCGAAATTGCTGGACTCGAACATCCAAGCTTTGCATATGGGGCGCGAGTATGTGCAAAAGCATTTGCCACACCCGATTGGTTTGCGGGTCCGTCGTGCTGACAAAGTGGGCAAGCGGATTTTCATGGAAGGCAATAATGCCGCTGCGCTCGGTGCCGTTTATGGTGGTGCAACGGTCTGTGCTTGGTATCCAATCACGCCTTCTTCTTCCTGTGCCGAAGCTTTCCAAAGTTACTGCATGAAATATCGCGTGGATGCTGAAACTGGTAAAAACATGTACGCGATTGTGCAGGCCGAAGATGAAATTGCTTCGATTGGCATGGTCGTTGGCGCCGGTTGGAATGGCGCGCGTGCCTTCACGACCACCTCGGGGCCGGGCATTTCATTGATGACCGAATTTATCGGGCTGGCCTATATGGCCGAGATTCCGGTGACGATTATTAATGTGCAACGTGGCGGCCCATCGACCGGAATGCCAACACGGACACAGCAGGCCGATATTTTGTCCTGTGCTTATGCCTCGCAT
>JBDTTC010000256.1:0-2312 GCA_039930825.1 Arenimonas sp. | reverse complement strand
CACGTCGCTGGGCGGTTGCGAGTCGCTGGTCGAACATCGTGCATCGGTCGAAGGCCCGAATCCGGTATCGCCGCAGAATTTATTGCGGATTTCGGTCGGGCTGGAACATCCGGATGATTTGATTGAGGATTTGAAGCAGGCGCTGGCAATTTAACTTCAGCCGCTTACTTTGCCCAACATCTGTGGGCAGGCCTAGGGCGCAGCAAGCAGCGCCCCTACATGACTCTTACCAGCTGCCGACATTCGGCATTGAAGTCCACGGCTCTCGCGGAGCAAGCGCTTCGCCGGCTTGCAACAATTCAATCGAGATGTTGTCCGGCGAGCGTACGAATGCCATGCGACCATCGCGTGGTGGCCGATTGATAACCACCCCGTGTTTTTGCAGTTTTTCGCAAGTGGCGTAAATATCGTTCACGGCAAAAGCCAGATGCCCGAAATTTCGGGCGCCGCCGTAGTCTTCAGCATCGTAATTGAAGGTCAATTCGATTTCGCAATCCGGATTTTCCAGCGCCGCTAAATACACCAGCGTGAATCTGCCCTGCGGATAGTCCTTGCGTCTTGTTTCGACCAGACCCAGAGCATCCCGATAGAATTTCATCGAGGCTTCTAGGTCGCAAACACGAACCATTGCGTGTAAATATTTCATCGGTATCAATCCAGAAAGAAGTCAGGTAACAATTCTTGCGTCGGGTCAATTGCATAACGATCAAAATCGGTGACGCCGCGTTCACGTAGGAAATCTTCGTCAACGATGAACTGCCCGCTCAATTGCTTATGCGGTGTTGTCAGAATAGCGTGCGCGGTATCAGACAATATTTCCGTCGTTCGACATTTGGACAATTCCACACCGGGAATCATATTGATGGCATCGGTCGCGATTACCGTGCGCGGCCACAGTGCATTGACTGCGACCTTGCCCTTGAATTCTTCGGCCAAACCCAGCGTGACGAAACTCATACCCATTTTCGCCAGCGTATAGCCGGTATGCGGGGCCCACCATTTTGGATCGAGATTGATTGGCGGCGCCAAGGTCAGGATATGTGGATTTTCGGATTTCAATAAATGCGGTAAACAAGTCTGCGAACACAGGAAGGTCCCGCGTGAATTGACTTGATTCATTAAATCGAATCGCTTCATGGGTGTATCAAGTGTGCCACGCAACCAGATCGCGCTGGCGTTGTTGATCAGGATATCGATGCCACCGAAAGTATCGACCGCTTTCTGTACAGCCGCTTTTACATCCTCTTCTTCGCGAATATCGCAGCGCAATGCCAAAGCTTTGCCTCCGGCCTCTTCAACTGCTTTTGCTGCGCTATGAATCGTGCCCGGTAGTTTAGGATTGGGCACATCCGATTTGGCCGCAATAACGATGTTGGCACCATCGCGTGCAGCACGCATTGCAATGGCTAGCCCGATGCCGCGGGACGCGCCGGTGACGAATAGGGTTTTGCCTTTCAAATCGCTCATGTTTTATATGCTCTGAAAATTGGGGATTTTTTCCAGCAGGTTTTGCAATCGAACATTTACATCCGATTCCTGCAGTAATTCTTGTCGTTCCAGATTCGATAATGGCAGCCATTCGGCCAGACGCCAACTGACCCAATCGGCATCCTCTAATTGTTTTTTATCGAAAGAAATATCTGCTTTATCCAGGACACGCTGCAATATTTGCGACAGCACGAAATATTCCGGTGCAATAGCCATTGCCTCCGGATTCGTCAGCCAGGAAACCTCGCCAACGATCAAACCATTACTGCGTATTTTGACTTGCTCGACATGAAAGCGTCGCTCGCCAAGTGCGGTAATGGCTAACAAACCATCCGGGGTTTGATCAAAATCGATTATTTTCGCTTCACAACCCAGCGCTGCCGATGCCGTGTTCTGCCCCACTTCTCCACCCTGGATAATCATGCACACGCCAAAACCATGCTGGTTTCGCATGCAGTCTTTCACCATATCAAGATAGCGCGGCTCGAAAATACGCAGCGGCAAAATGCCGCCGGGGAATAGCACAGTGTTGAGAGGAAATAATGGTAGTTCGGAATTGCTCACACGAATAGTGTAACGCTGTAGGGGCGATTCATGAATCGCCCCTACAGGGACGCCAGAAAGCGGCGAGGCGCACCTTCAAAACCACCGTTTGACATGAACACAACATGGTCTCCATCACGCGCCAGTGCTTTCAAAGCGTCAATTAGGTCATCCACGCTGGATGCAGTCTGCCCATGGCCGCGTAGGGCCGAAATGACTTTACTGGCATCCCAGCTCAATTCCGGACGATGCAAAAACACGACCGCATCGGCCTCGTTGAG
>JBDTTC010000255.1:0-8538 GCA_039930825.1 Arenimonas sp. | reverse complement strand
AGGCCCGGCAACCGGACGCGGTATTCGGGCGGCGCAGCAGCGAGCACTACCGAGCTTGGTACACGCGCTTTGTAATCCGGGTTCACGTACGAAAATTGAATAATGCCATCGGCATCAATAATGAAAACAGACGGCACTGGCAGGCCATGGTGTTTTTCTCCGGAGTTTTTTTCCAGATCAATACCGTAACCCTTATATTTTTCGATAGTCGCGGCATCCAATTGATAGCCAATACCAAAGGCACGCATGGCGTTGGCTTTGCTGTCTGATAATAATGTGTATTTCAATTGATGTTTGTCGAGCGTGCGGTTCAGTTCGGCAGGCAAATCAGGACTTATGCCTATCATTTGATAGCCCAGTGCATCGGTTTGCTTTTGTATCAATCGCAGATCGCTCAGTTGCAGATTACAAAATGGGCACCAACCGCCTCGATAAAAAACAAAGATGACCGGTTTGCCTGCGGCAACGGCTTTCAGCGTTGTCGCCTTGCCTGCCAATGTCGTCATGGCAACATCCGGCATTTTCGATGCCAACAAAACCGGACGCACCTGCTCTGGCGATGCCGCAAACTCGTTGGCAGAAAATGCTGCAGCGGAACTGGTTATAAGAAAAAGCGCAAACAAAAAACGAATCATAAAGAATCTCCACAGTGATTGAACCTTTTCTTTAGAGTCGTTCATGAAGCGAAAAGGTGCGCCTAGCCAAACCCAGACACCCTGGATCTATTTATTGTGAGTCGCCATAATGTTACCGAGCCTAAAGTCTATCACTACGCTAAATTGTTGAAAACAAAATAGCACACAACCAAGTCTCTACTCCTCGACTGCACCATTTTATTGTTGTAAAGCCGATACAGTTTTGCGCTTACCTTGCTTGTGAAATCCGGCCTGTAAAGTTAGCCGAGTTTGCTATCCGCAATGTGATAGTGCGGGTCTTCATGTTCATTAATCTCGACCATGTCTTTGGCCTTCGTCAGCAGCTCCAGACAATCCGGGCTGAGATGTCGCAGGTGCAATCGCTTACCTACTTGCTGATAACGGATAGCGAGCGCATCAATGGCCTCGATGGCCGAGTGATCCACCACCTTGGCACGGAGAAATTCGACGACAACTTCTGCCGGGTCGTCTTTCGGCGTGAACAGATCGGCAAACCCTGCTGCGGAGGCGAAGAAAAGCGAGCCTTCCAATTCATAGACCTTCCAACCTTTATCGTCGGTATAGGTTTTTACCTTGATCTGTTTGGCGTGCCGCCATGCAAAGACCAAGGCAGCGATAACTACGCCCAATACAACGGCAATGGCCAAGTCTGTGAAAACCGTCACCACAGTCACCATCACTACGATGATGGCATCGGAACGAGGGATTTTTCGCAAGGCCTGCAGACTCGCCCATTCAAAGGTTTTCTCGGCAACGACGAACATCACGCCAATGAGCGCCGCGAGCGGGATACGCTCGATCAGGCTGGAGCCGAACAGAATAAAAGACAGCAGGAACAGCGACATGCAAATACTCGAAAGCCGCTTGGTCGCACCGTTGTTGACGTTGATCATGCTCTGTCCAATCATCGCGCAGCCGCCCATGCCACCAAAAAAACCCGTCACCACATTCGCGACGCCCTGCGCCATGCACTCGCGGTTGGGTTTGCCGCGTGTGTCAGTCATCGCATCAATCAGATTAAGGGTTAGCAACGATTCGATCAGCCCGATGGCGGCAAGAATTAAGGCATAAGGAAAAATAATTTTTAGCATGTCCAAACTCAATGGAACGCCTGGCAGATGGAAGCTGGGCAGTCCACCAGCAATCGAACCCAGGTCGCCTACCGTTTTGGTTTGAATACCCAAACCACAGACTAGTGCCGATACAATTAAAATACCAGCGAGTGTGGCGGGAACGGCCTTCGTTAATTTGGGAAACAAATAAATAATCGCCATCGTCAGCGCGATCAAACCCAGCATCGTGTAAAGCGCCGAGCCTTGCATCCACTGCTGCACGCCGTTTGCATCAGCCATTTTAAAATGCCCGAACTGCGCCAGAAAAATAACAATCGCAAGCCCATTTACAAAACCAAGCATTACCGGATGTGGAACTAGCCGAATTAGTTTGCCTAATCGAAACGCCGCGAACAGCAATTGTAGAATCCCCATTAGTACGACTGTGGCAAAAAGATATTCCACTCCGTGTGCGACAACCAAAGCCACCATCACTACCGCCAAAGCACCTGTAGCACCGGACACCATGCCAGGCCTGCCGCCAAATACCGCCGTTATAAGCCCGACGATGAAAGCCGCATAAAGCCCGGTTAGCGGCGAAACATGAGCAACCAGAGCAAAAGCGATTGCTTCGGGCACCATCGCCAACGCCACTGTCAGACCGCTGAGAACGTTGGTTTTTATTTCTTGTGTGGAATACATGTAAGCGAGTTACCGAAAAATGAAGGCCGTTGGAAATGACTCATACCAAAAAACAAGATGCGAGCACACCGTGCGATGGTTTCAAAATCCTGCTGATACGCTAATTATACCCTTGCTTCTACTGCCGATCGATTTGTCAGGCAAATCTTATTAACTGAATTCGCTTCGGTACATTGCGTAAAAGTACCCTCGCCTGTTTTCCGTAGTGTCAGACGATATGGTTTTAGTAGGCTTCCATTTCTTTTTGCTTATCTTTTTTCCGTTCGGGCGAATCTTGAGTCGCACGAGAAAGCAACAACGTCTGAGTTGGATACGCAAACTCAATGCCGCTATTTTGAAATTTGCGGAAAATGGCTAGGTTAATCGCCTGCCGCACATCCATGTGTTCAGCGTAATCTGGTGACAGTACGAAATACACACATTCGAAATCGAGCGAATAGGCACCAAAATTGGCGAAATGGCAGCGACCAAAACGGGTGCCTTTCTGCGCTTCCACGATGGCACGCACTAGGCCTGGCACCGCCTCGAGTTGTTCGGCGCTGGTCTCGTAGGCCAGATTGAGGACAAAGTCAGCGCGACGTTCCTGCATTCTTCCAAAATTGCGCACACGGCTGCCGAGCAGATCTGAGTTAGAAACAATCACCTGTTCACCGGAAATGCTACGCAACCGGGTGCTCTTAATGCCAATATTTTCTACAGTGCCGACCACCTCGCCAACGGTGAGAAAATCACCAACCACGAACGGCTGGTCCAATGCAATCGCGAGTGAAGCGAACAAATCACCGAGAATATTTTGGAGCGCAAGCGCTACCGCAACACCACCGATACCCAAGCCAGCAACCAGCGCCGTGATATTGACACCCAGATTATCCAATGCGAGCAAGACCACCAACACCCAGATAAGGACACGCACTACCAGCCCGATGATACTGATCGAGCCAATCTTGGCGCGGTCGTGCTCTAGACTGTGTTCGCGTTTGCGATCCAGCCAGCCAACGAATGCGGCTGAAAGCCAGATACCCATCTGCCAGAACACCACGATAGTAATTACTGAATTCACAATATGCGTCGCACGCTCGGGCAGCTCGACGAACCTAAGACCTAAATAAGCCGAAACTACTACCAAAAAGATGACTGATGTTCGAGATAACACTCCCAGCGGTAACTCGGTTAGTTCAATTTTTTCTGTCGCCTGAAGTTTTTTATAGCGGCGACGAACTAGTCGACGCAGCAGTACCAAAAGCAATAGGGCCACCACCGCAATCGCAGACGCCAACAGCCAATCCGCAGTCGGTCCCCATTGGCTCAAATCTGGCAAGATAAGTGAACTCATGCGACGTGGCTCAACACGGCTGCGTTGTCTTCAGTCGCCGACGGCTCGGCCTCCCCACTCGCTTTGCCACGTACCGCATCGAGGAAGTCACTGCCCCAACGAGCAAGGTCGTAATGCGAGATGATTTCGTACAAGGAACGCTGGCGATCCTCACGCTCCGCTTCACCCATCGTCAGTGCTAGGCGCAGGGTCGCGACCATTTCCTCGGCGTCGTGCGGATTGGTAAGTAAGGCGCCCTTCAACTCAGCGGCAGCACCAGCGAATTCCGAAAGCACCAGCACACCTTTACCCTCAACCTGACCCTGAACGGCAACGAATTCCTTGGCGACGAGGTTTAACCCATCGCGCAGCGGCGTAATCCACATAACATCGGCGGCAGCGTAATGCGCCACCACATCTTCGAAGGGCAACGCTCGTGCGAAAAACCGCACTGGCGTCCAATCTAAACGCGACATGCGGCCATTGATGCGTCCGACCGCTCGCTCGATTTCCGACTGCAATTGCCGGTAGACCCGCATCTCGCGTGCTGCAGGAACGCAGACCACCACCAAGGTCACTTCGCCGTGTAGATCGGGGTCGCGCTCGAGCAGTTTTTCGAAAGCCTGCAATTTTTCAAGAATGCCCTTGCCATAGTCGAGGCGCTCGATTGAAAGCACGAGCTTACGCTCGCCAATTTCGGTACGAATATCGGTGACCTGTTTGCGTACAGATGGCATGTCGAGGATTTCCCCGATTCGATTAACGTCGGTGCCGATCGGATGTGCACCAAGACGAATGCTGCGGCCTTGCACACGTAGCTCGGCAGGCATGCTATCGAGGCCCACGCAGCAGCCATAAGTGAGGAAACGCGGCGCACACGATACCCGTGACACCACTTCCACTGGTGTTGCACCACGCAGTGCATCGACAAAGTTTTCGGCATGGCGCGGAATCTGGAATCCGATGTAGTCACAAGCCAGCAAGCTGCCTAGAATTTCCCGACGCCAAGGAATAATGTTGAAGATGTCGCCGGAAGGAAAGTGAGTGTGGTGATAGAAGGCGATATTCACGTCGGGCCGCAGCTCACGGAGTGTGGACGGTACCATCCACAAATTGTAGTCATGCAGCCAGACAGTGGCGCCAGGTGCCGCCTCTGCGGCAGCGCATTCGGCAAACAAGCGATTAACTTGCTTGAACACCTGCCAGTCGCTTTCGTCGAAACGCGCTCGTTCCCAAAACGTGTTGATGATCGGCCAGAACGCCTCCTTGGAAAAACGTTTGTAAAATACGTCCACTTTCTCTTTGCTCAGTGGCACACGCGCAGCGGTTAAATATGGATAGCGATCAGCATCCACCGTGGTATGCACTTTAAATGTTTCGTCACCGGGTTCGGAAATACTCCACGCCACCCACGATCCGGGATGGCCTTCACTGAAGAAGCTCAGCAAGCTGGGAATAATGCCATTTGGCGAACTGTGCGCTCGCCGTACCGTCTTGCCGTCGATGCGTTGCTCTTCATAGGGCAATCGGTGATACACCATCACCAGATCCGCCTTGCCAGGATCAACGGTGTCGTCAAGATCAGTGCCTGCTTCCGCCTCATCGATCATGTGGAAATGACGCAACGCGGCCAGAATTCCTGCGCACCCAATCGATTCGGCATGCATCACCTCCGCCATGTCACGGGTGGCTTCCAGTAGCGCCGGTTCGGATGCACCAACACACACGCCCTTGAAGCCGAGACTGAACATCGACAAGTCGTTCAAGGTATCGCCTGCCACCAATACCCGCGAGGTCACAATGCCCATATGTTCGGTCAGTGCAACCAAGGTGCTGCCCTTATTAGTGCCGCGCGGCAGAATATCGAGATAACGGTCTGCCGAATAAAGCACTTCACAGCCCAACAGCTTGGCCTGTTCCTCTATTTCCAACTGCAAGCGACGGAGATCATCAGGCTCGCAGTAATAGGAGCAACGCCTCTGTTGCGGCACATCCTGGCGTACCAGTACTTCGAATTGCGCCATCGCATCGACCACTGCCTTGTCTCCTGGCCAGCGCGACTCAATATCCGATTGCAATGGTTGCAGCGGCTGCATGTCTGCCGTCGAAATAATCGTTGCGCCAACGTCGCAGATTACATAATCGGGAACCGGCATAAGCGGGTCGGACAGCAATGGCAGCACAGTTTCGATTCCGCGCCCAGTCACCCATGCTGTGTGGACATCGGGATGGGTTTCGATCAACCGATAGAGTTGCCGGCGTTGGCTCGTATTTCCGGCAAGGAAGGTCCCGTCCAGGTCCGTCGCCAACAGCATTTTCTGCCTTGGATTTTTTCCCGTCACGTTATATCTCCCTGTGGATTTTCTGATTCATTTATTTCGGGTAACAACGCCAATGCAATCGGCGTGGTCCGCAACATCGGACTAAAGCGTGCGGGGCTCAATAAGCTGCGGGCATGCAGAATGCGGCGACCTCCGGCAATCACGCCAAGCAACATGAGTGTTGAAGCAAATAACATCGGCAGCGCATTGGGCCCGAAGTGTTGCATCGCTGCGCCCGCAATCAAGGGGCCAATCGCAGCGCCCACGCCGTTCAACAACAACAGCGCACTACAGCCGGACAAAAGCGCAGCCCTCGGCAAATGATCAAGCAGATGCGCTACGCATAATGGATATAACGCGAAGCTCAACCCACCGAACAAAAAAAACAGCCATCCGAGCGTGAGAAAATCGGGTGCCGATAGCAGCACCGCAACAGCGGCTAACGCTGCGCCCAATGTGCTAACAACGGCCAAAGCCGTTCGTCGATCGTGGTGGTCGGACAATCGACCGATCGGAAACTGCATCAGCGCACCGCCCAAAATGGTAATGCTCATGAAGGCCGATACTTGAGTACGATCAAGGCCGACACCAGCGGCATACGCCGGCCCCATTCCCCAGAATGCGCCGAGCACGATACCAGCGAGCAATGCACCCGCTGCTGCACCAGGGACCAAAAATGCAATTTTTCCAACGTCCAGACGCGGGCCCGCAACGGGTTCTGGTTGCATTAATCGAGTACTGGCTACGGGAATCACAGCCGCTACAATAAGTACCGTAACGATACTGAAAAGTACGAAGCTGCCTGCCGGCTGGGTATTCAACAGCAACTGCCCCAATGACAATGCCAGCAAGCTAACCATCATATAAGCGGAGAACACACGATTGCGCTGGATCGGATCCGCCTGCGCGTTCAACCAACTCTCGATAACCGTGCAAAGTCCGGCCAAGGCTACACCCGTAAGTATTCGTAGTCCGATCCAGACCACTTGCTGGCTCCCTATCGGATAAAGCAAAGCGGCAATCGCGGCGATGCTCGCAAGCACCGCAAACGAACGGATGTGGCCTATGCGCCCAATCAAAGGAGGAGCGGTAAAAGTCCCTAGAAAGAAGCCGACAAAATACCCCGACATAATCAAACCCGTGCCAAGGTGACCGAAACCTTCGGCGCCAGCGCGAACGACGAGCAAGATGCTGAGTAAGCCATTACCAGCCAGCAGAAGTGCCACACTGACTAGCAGCGAAAACACGGAAGACACGGGGCCTCGCACGATTTGGGTAAGCCTCCTAAGCGGTAATTCTTTTTCCATCGGCGCGAACGAAATCCCGCTAACCTAGTCACTCGGGTTAGCGCATTAATTTTCATCAGCACCGCTAAGGACTGAAGATTTTTCCTGCGCGCTGGAATGCACAAAGCCCGCAATGGTTAGTGCGCGCATGAAAACTTCGCTGCACTTTTTTATTTGCCGAACTCAGTCCGGTGTACTACGGTTATTTTAACGATAATGAAGATTTGAATTGCAAAGAAAATGTTAGAAAAGCTAAGCAATGAATTCGCGTACCGATAATTAATCATAAATCGAATAAAATACGATGCCTGCATAATTGCATTTCGATCACATCACCGACAGCACTGAAACACCATGCGCACTGATTATTTCTTTATGAAATATTGGATGGCTAAACTGCAAAACAACTACAATTCCGCGTTGTATTAACCCGACTAATGTTTTAAAGACCAAGTAGACAATGCAACGGTAAAAAAATAAAAAATACTAGACGCTATATCAATGAGATTTTCTGTTTCGTTTGAGAAACCGTGCCGATAAACGTCTCGACTGGAATGTGGTTGTCGCAAAAACGCCTATTGATTGAGCGCTGTTTGGATATCTTCCAAAGGCGAGTTGGTAAAGGTCTTGGCAATCTCTCTGATAATCCGCTGGCTAGTCTCGAGGTGAAGTTGCGGGCGTAGCTGACCCAAGGTCTGCGGGTCGGCAATCAATACCAGATCGGTGAATTCCTGTTTCAGTGCAGCAGCATTGAGGTATCGCGCTAGTTGCTTGGCGAACGTTGCCTCTTCCGTTGCTTGCATACTTGATTCAGGCGGACGGTGGCCCGAAGGCCCACTTCCGGCTTGCTCGTCCGCGATCATCACTTTTTGCTGCATGAGGGAAACCGTTGCGCCTTTACCGATGTTTAGAAACTGGCGTGCACCGGTTCCATCTGCTACCACGACCCATGCTTGGGCTGGAATATTCTTCATAGGGTTCTCCTGTATTTGATTAAATGCTGAGAGCTTTAGCTTTGAGTATTACGCAGGGCTCCACTAGCTTGTTGTTTGTTTTTTCCTGGCTATAAGCCGAACCAACAGCACTGCCGTTCGAAACGGCATTTAGCGATAATCTAGACCGTCGGACGACAATGTTTTTTATTTTTACGCTGCCAGCGCCGCATGCGGGTAACTCGACTGACGATTCTGGAAGGACAATATGTTGGGC
>JBDTTC010000254.1:0-18556 GCA_039930825.1 Arenimonas sp. | reverse complement strand
ACTCACCATGGCTTCAAGTTCTTGCAAACTTTTTTCGGGATGCGCAAATTTCACCATTTCTACTTTGTGGAATTGGTGCTGACGAATGAGGCCCTTAGTGTCCATTCCGTATGACCCGGCTTCACTCCGAAAGCACGGCGAAAACGCCATGAACTTCACCGGCAATTGTTCTTCATCTAAAATTTCGCCAGCAAAAAAACTAGTCACCGGAACTTCCGAGGTCGGAATCAAATAGCGCTTGCTGTCACCCACCATCGTACTGAATAAATCTTCTTCGAACTTCGGCAATTGCGTAGTGCCAAGCATAGACTCGGCGTTGACGATTAGCGGCGTGTTCATCTCGACATAGCCGTGTTCATCTGTATGCAAGTCGAGCATGAATTGCGCCAATGCACGATGCAAACGTGCAAGCTGCCCACGCAAAACGGTAAAGCGTGATCCGGATAATTTTGCGCCGGCTTCGGCATCTAGCCAATTATGACGTTCACCAAGCGCAACGTGATCCTTGACTTCAAAATCGAATGCGCGCGGGGTACCGAATATTTTCAATTCTACATTCTGGCTTTCATCGCTACCGATGGCGACCGACTCATGCGGGATATTCGGGATATTCAATGCGATGTGTTCGATCTTTGACTGCACATCATGAAGATGTAATTCGGATGCTTTTAATTCATCGGCGTAGCCCGCCACTTCCGCCATCAAAGGAGCAATATCCTCACCCTTGGCTTTTGCCTGGCCAATCGACTTGGAACGGGTATTTCGAAGATTCTGTAATTCCTGGGTACGGACCTGGATTTGTTTGCGTTCGCTTTCCAGTGATTCAATCGCTGCTACATCAAGATCGTAGCCACGAGTGGCTTTTAGGCGGGCGGCGGTTTCAGCCAATGAGGTGCGGAGCAGATGCGGGTCTAGCATGGGACAATTCCAGAAATGAAACGAGATAGCTCATTATCGCTGGGTTGTGGCTACTGGCGCAACGGAATACTAGCTTCGTGGGGGTGCCGTAAGGCACGAATTTTCCCACACTTCGACATTCGCGCCTTACGGCGCTCCCACTGAAGCCTTAGGAAGACTTCCGCGGCCCTGGGAAAAACATATTGGTTCTGCGCTGATATTCCACATACCCCGGTCTTTTCTGTGCCGAATAATATTCCGACGGCACCGCGCCCGAGTAATGGGTCAGCACGATATACATCACGTATGACAAATAGAACAGGAATACGGAGTAAGCGATTATTTGCCAGATCGGCGATGTTGCGGCCAAGGCAATCAAGCTGGGAATCGAACTCATCACAAGCGCATTCCACACTATCCATTCACCAAAATAATTCGGATGGCGGCTGTACTTCCAAAGCCCATCTTCGCAATGTTCGCCTTTCCGTTTTTCGCGGTGCATTCGCAAGCCGAATCGCGCCTTTTGTGCATCGGCAATAAATTCGAAAATGAAGGCAGCCAACCAAAGTAGGTAGCCGATGATTTCAAACCAGGACAAAGACGCCGATGTATTGCTTGCCTGCAAAATGGCAGGTAAAGCGAGTACTGTCATATTAGCGAAGCCCTGACTCGCGACTTCAAACAGCATGGCCGGTTTTTCACGCCAACCCCGCCGCTGCCAACGCAGCCTTTGATATTGGTATCGCGGCAATTCTTTATTCAAATAACCCAGTTTCAGACCGATCAAGGCCATAACCGACATGCGCCCACCGGCGAACAGGTAAAGCGATGCAATAATTCCACTTCGTAGCGTAAGTTCATCGCTGAATAAAAATACCTGTACGCCAATGAAAAAAAGACCCATTGGCCATGCCAGATCAACGTATGACATTCGTCCGGTCTTGATTGCCGGAATAATGCATATCAATAAGAACAAGATTGCCTGCACAAGCACATTGCTTAGCGTGAAAGCCTGCAATTGCGGACTTAGCAACATAAGCAATAAGCAGAAAACATATGGCAAAGTGTGTAGAAGATGATTTAGGTATTGTTTCATCAATTTTAACCACAACCCCGTGGGAGCGCCGTAAGGCGCGAAGAATCTGCGACAAAGCTATCCGCGTCTTACGGCGCTCTTACAACAACTTTATTCAATGCGTATTCACACCATTAAAAATCTCGGCCGTTCTAGCACCCAGCCATACTAGAAATAAACCGGCGACAAGGGTAATAAGTAGATAAAACAAAGTTTGCCCATGCTTGTCGGCACGAAAATGCACCAGGCATTCCAGCATCAAAGCCGAATAGGTTGTAAGGGCTCCGAGTATCCCGACCATTAAAAATGAGCGCCAGTAAATCGCATTGGCACCGCGATTTTCCAGCCAGATATAGCAATACCCGGCGGCAAACGAACCGAGCAGATTGACGATAAGCGTGCCCCAGGGAAGACCTTGGCTGAAATGCCTCAACGCATAATCGCCGATAAAAAAACGTCCGGCTGCACCGAGTGCACCGCCCGACATGACAAGACCCAACACTGTCCAATTCATTTATTACCTCGTGCTTTGCTTCTTGCTTCGCGAAGCGCATCCAGTTTTTCTTTTAACTTGATTTCCAAACCGCGATTCACCGGTTCGTAATACACACGCTCGCCCATTTTGTCCGGGAAACCGGTTTGATCCAGTGCAACGCCACCCTCAAGATCATGATCGTATTGATAGTCTTTGCCATAACCGATGTTTTTCATCAATTTCGTCGGTGCGTTACGCAGATGCAGCGGTACTTCCTGCGTACCCAGCTCGCGAACATCCTGCTGTGCTGCTTTGAAAGCAACATAGGCCGCGTTGGATTTTGCACAGGACGCCAGATAAATAACCAATTGTGCCAAGGCGAGATCCCCTTCCGGGCTGCCCATGCGGTCATATGCCTGCCATGCTTCGATCGCCATCGGCAATGCTCTCGGGTCAGCGAGCCCAACATCCTCTACCGCCATGCGTGTGAGGCGTCGCGCAAGATAATGCGGGTCGCAACCCCCATCAAGCATTCGACTAAACCAATAAAGCGCGGCATCCGGATTGGAACTTCGCACCGATTTATGCAGGGCAGAAATTTGATCGTAAAACTGTTCACCGCCTTTATCGAAACGCCGCGTTCGATCCGCCAATACCTGCGACAACATGGCTTCGCTAATTTCATTGTGTTCACTTGCGGCAAGTTCGGTCGCAATTTCAAGCAAGGTTAATGCACGCCGCACATCGCCATCGGCGGCATGTGCAATCAAGGCTAGGTTTTCCTCGCTGATTTTTATTTGATGTTGGGCCAAACCATGCTCTGAATCCTGCAGCGCGCGATGTAGCGCACCGACAATATCTTCTGCACTGACCGACTCAAGTACATGCACGCGACAGCGCGACAACAATGCAGAGTTCAATTCGAAACTGGGATTCTCGGTTGTGGCACCTACAAAAATAATCGTGCCACGTTCGATATGCGGCAAAAAGGCATCTTGCTGGGTTTTATTGAAACGATGCACTTCGTCCACAAACAAAACCGTACGCCTACCCTCATGAAAACGGCGTTCGGCTTCAGCCAATACATTTCTGACTTCGGGCAAACCCGACAACACAGCCGAAATCGCCTGAAACTCGGCCTCAGCGTGTTTAGCCAGCAACAAAGCCAGCGTAGTTTTGCCGCAACCCGGCGGCCCCCACAGAATCATCGAATGGATCTGTCCGAGTTCAACCGCACGTCGCAATACCGAATTTGGCGCCAGTAAACGTGACTGCCCGACCATGTCGTTCAATATGCGTGGACGCATGCGTTCGGCCAAGGGCTTTAGCGACTCGTTGGCTTGAAAAAGCGAAGCTGCTGGCTGTTTATTTTTTGGCACGCTCAATTCTATCCGGATTAATCGACGACCGTTTTCTCTTTCAACAACACTTCCAGAATTTTACCGACGGCTACAAATGCAAACGTCCCGGTGATATGGGTTGCAGCGCCAAGGCCTGCTCCACAATCGAGCTTCAATGCGGCATCGGGACCAAGCTGAGGCCGAACACCGCAAACGCTTCCGTCCGCTTGCGGGTATTTAACGTTTTCAAGCGAGTAAATTGCCGTGACTCCGAAATAACGTTGCGGATTTTTAGGGAAATTAAATTCGGTCCGTAGTTTTTTTCGAATCAATGCGAGCAAAGCGTCGTGTTCAGTACGCGATAAATCACGAATACGTACTTGTGTCGGATCGGTTCGGCCGCCCGCTGAGCCGCAGCAAATAATGGGCAATTTACGGCGACGACACCAAGCGATCATTTCGACCTTGGTCCGAAAGCTGTCGCATGCATCGAACACCAGGTCGTAGCCACGATCCAGCAGTTCTTCCAAATTGGTCGGCGTTAGAAAACTGGCAATTACATCGACTTCAATCAATGGATTTATTGCGCGGCAGCGTTCTGCCAGCACTTCGGCTTTGCCCCGTCCGTACTGGCCTTCAAGCGCGAATAATTGCCGGTTCGTATTTGAAACGCAGATATCGTCGGCATCAATAAGCGTCAGTTTACCAATGCCGCTACGCGCCAAAGCTTCCACTGCCCAAGAGCCCACACCGCCTAAACCAATGATGGCAACATGCTTTTGCGATACTTTTTCAACGCTACCACGACCATAAAGCCGTTCAATACCGGCGAAGCGTTCAGTCAATATTGGATTCATGGGCGCTATTCTAAAGTCTTTCCATGCCCGATGATGGGCGCTTCTTGAAAGGAAACCTATGCAACGTCTATTTATATTGCTTTTATTGCTGTTAAGCGCCTGCGTCAGTACGCCGAAACGCAATGAGCAAGAACCGGCCCAATTGCCAAGTCAACCACTGCCTAACCAAGTTAAGTGTATTGATTGCGGCGTTGTGCAGGATGTACGCACCGTTGCAGCAACCGCGCAGAATGCCGCTCCTAAAAAACCGGTACTTAGCGGCATTGTTGGCGGCGTGGTCAGCAAACCGTCGGCAAGCAAGCCAACAACACGCTACGAAATATTGATCCAGATGCTCAATGGCAAGAAAGTTGTCGTCACTCAAACCGTCTTGTCCGCAGGCTTGCGTATTGGCAGCAAAGTGCGCGTCAGCCAAGGTCGCATTCTTGCAGTCGGCCCCTAATTCTGTAAGGCTATGGCTTAAATTAATCAGGGGTGTTGGCAATGAAGAATTTCGTAATTACGTTCGCTATCGCCTTTGTGTTGGGGATTGCGCTCACTGCAATCGGTATGAATTACCTGAATAATGGGCCGGATTTTCCGAAAGGAGTCATGACCGTGATGAACATGAAAGTGACGGCATTGAAAAAAAATATCCAGCAAAATCGTTGCGCGCCAACCGATATCATTCCGCACCTGCAAACCTTGCGCTACGTCGGTAACGATATAGAAGCGGCTTTTGGCGAAATGAGTAATAACGACCAGTTCATCCGTTATGCCAGCGACTTCCGAGCTACCGCTGATGGCACATTACAGATGCCGCCAGCAAATTGCGCGACGGCCGAAGCGGCTCTGAACAAGATTGGCAAGGCATGTGAAAACTGCCATCGGGATTACAAAAACTAGGCAAATAATTACCTTTGCAACCCAAAAAAAGCCCGATCACGGGCTTTTTTATTGCGAAAGATTTGACACGTGTAGTAATTAATCATCATGCGGCATAGCAACATGCAAACTTCGTCACACTAGGTTAACGTCAGTTCGCCCTGCTTGCTTGGTGGGCAAATCCAATATTACTCATTGCTATTTCATCTGGGGACACACATGACACATCGCAATCGCAGTTTGGTGCTTGCAGCTGGTTTAGTTGCACTCACTGGTTTCGCAGTAACCGCAAATTCGGCTCGCGTAATACCTTTTGGTAATCCGCTACGCATCAGCATTAATGCAGATGCCAACAATGCCGGCACCGTGCAATTCAAAGTTACCAATACCAGCAATCAAGCCATCAAAGTACCTTCATGGCAATTGCCTTCAGGTGCACTGGATTCCGATCTGTTTGATGTTTACCGTGGTAGTGAAAAAATTGATTACGTCGGCAAGATGATCAAGCGCGGCCCTTTGCGTGACTCTGATTTCATTACGCTGCGTCCAGGCGAAACAAAACTCGTTAATGCCGATCTCTCCGCCGTGTACGACATGACCACAGATGGCGAATATTCAATTCGCTTCAGGTCCTACATGCAAGATGCCAAGTCGCAAACAGGCCATACTCTGACTACCAACAATGGCCAAATGGCCTTGCTGGAAACACCAGACCTACGCACTTCGATTCGATCCGCAGCTCCTACCGTCAGCGACATGCAACTTGATATGAATCGTCAGCTCCAGAAAGTGGGTGGTGGCGCGTCCACCAAAGCCACCACGGTAGTCAATGGTGTGACGTTTGTTGGCTGTACTTCGTCGCGCACAACCTCGGCAGGACAAGCCGTTGTACAGGCTCGTACCTACGCAAACAATGCAAAAGCCTATTTGACTGCGGGTACTGCAGGCCCACGTTATACAACCTGGTTCGGCAGCTATACCAGCTCGCGTTACAGCACGGCAAAATCACACTACACCAATATCAGTAGTGCACTAGCGCAGTCGGGCGGCCAGATCAAAATCAACTGCGGCTGCACCGATAACTATTACGCTTATGTGTATCCAAACCAGCCTTACCAAATCTATGTCTGCAACGCCTTCTGGTCTGCAGGTCTGACCGGCACCGATTCGAAAGCTGGCACCTTGGTACATGAAACCAGCCACTTCGATATTGTCGCCAATACCGATGACGTTGTGTATGGTCAAACCGGCGCGAAAAACCTCGCCATCAGCAACCCAACCAATGCGCTTCGCAATGCCGATTCGCACGAGTACTTCGCTGAAAACACACCATACAAAAACTGATTCGCGTTTTTGTTTGATTGAAAGACCCGCTTCGGCGGGTCTTTTTTTATGCCAGGAATCACCCATCAAAATTGACAAAGCTGAACATGCTGCGACGCAACATGCAAACTGCATCACACTAAGCTAAGTTCATTCCACTTGGCAGAAGCAGCCAAGTTAATCCTATCATCATTGCTTTTCAAAAGGGGACACAAATGACACTTCGCAATCGTAACTTGGTGCTTGCTGCCGGTTTAGTGGCGCTCACCGGCTTCGCAGTCACGGCAAACTCGGCACGCGTTCTACCCTTTGGTAATCCGCTGCGTATCAGCATCAATGCAGAAACAGGTAATAACGGAGTAGTCCAGTTCAAGATTACCAATACCAGCAAACAAGCAATAAAAGTTCCGAACTGGCAATTGCCTTCGGACTCACTGAATTCCGATTTGTTCGATGTTTATCTCAATGGCAAAAAAGTGGATTACGTCGGCGTGATGGTCAAACGTGCTCCGATTACCGATGCTGATTTCATTACATTGCGTCCCGGCGAAACAAAACTTGTCAGCGCCGATTTGTCTTCCGTATATGACATGACCACCGACGGTGAATATTCGATTCGTTTCAAATCCTATTTGCAGGGCGCCAAAACTGAAAAAGGCCAATTGCTGACAAGCAGCAATGGTCGCATGGCTTTACTGCAATCACCTGATCTTCGCACATCCATTAGATCCGCGGCCCCAACTTTTAGCGACATGAAAGTACAGATGCAATTAAAAAAAGGCAAGCCAGGCAGCGGTAGTGTTGTTATCAACGGCGTAACTTTGGCGGGTTGCTCCAGCACCCAACAAACCCAAGCTGGCGCGGCGGTGGTACAAGCCCGGCTTTACACCCAGAACGCCTTGAACTACTTGAACGCCGGTACTACCGGACCACGCTACACCACCTGGTTTGGGTCCTACACAAATACGCGTTACAACACTGCCAAAGCACATTTTTCGAGCATTGATACGGCAATGGACCAAAGTGCGGGGCAAATCAAGATCAACTGCGCCTGCAGCGGAAGCGAATATGCACATGTATATCCAAACCGTCCCTATGAAATCTTTGTTTGCCGCGCTTTCTGGCCAGCTCCTGCAACCGGCACCGACTCCAAAGCTGGCACTCTGATTCATGAAATGAGCCATTTCGATATTGTCGCCAATACCGATGACGTTGTTTACGGGCAAACGGGTGCTAAAAATCTTGCCATCAGTAATCCTGACGATGCACTTCGCAATGCCGATAGTCATGAATACTTTAGTGAAAACACGCCAAACCAAAATTGATTCCGGTTTAACCTGATTGAAAGACCCGCTTCGGCGGGTCTTTTTTTATGCGGAGTTAATCCACATTCGTTATGCTTGCCGCAACAACATGGAGAACACGATGTCGGGATTTGAAACGCCGCTGCTTTATACCATTGCCGTTATATTGATTATCGTCGGTCTAGTGGGCACCGTATTACCCGCACTGCCCGGCTTGCCGCTCATGTTTTGTGGCATGTTGATTGGCGCATGGGCCGGCGACTTCAAGGAAGTGGGTGTCTGGACAATTGTATTTCTTGCCGTCTTGATGTTGATATCGGTCGGCGTTGATTTCATGGCAACTCTAATTGGTGCAAAAAGAGTCGGTGCGAGTAAAAAAGCGATGTTTGGTGCGGCACTGGGTACTTTCGCTGGCTTGTTTTTCGGCATTCCGGGCTTGTTGCTAGGCCCTTTTATCGGCGCGATTATTGGTGAAATGATCGACGGCAAGGAATGGCGTGCCGCGACGAAAACCGGCTTCGGTACATGGCTTGGCTTGGCTATCGGCACAGCATTGAAACTCGCGCTGGCCATTTGCATGCTCGGTGTTTTTATTCTGGCTTTGATTTTTTAAACAACGTGGGAGCGGCGTAAGCCGCGAATCTCTAAGACTGCTTCGAATCTTTTTTAGCATTCGCGGCTTACGCCGCTCCCACGGTTATTCGTCGATTACAAAGCTCGCAGGGTTTCCATCGGCGGCACTTGGGTTACTTTGCGTGTCGCCCAAAGACCCGCCACCAAGGCCAGACTGCTACCACCGATTACGCCATAAGCAACCAATGGCCAATTGAAAGTCCAGGGCAGATTAAACACCTGCTCGGAAATCAAACTGGCAATCACACTGGCGGAAATCGAAGCTACAAATCCCGATAACAAACCGAGGCTGGCGAACTCGGTAGCTTGTGCCAGGCGCAATTGCTTTTTCGACGCTCCCAATACGCGCATTACACCTGCTTCACGCATGCGCTCATCCTGCGAGGCCTGTACCGCCGCCAGCAATACGAGCAACCCGGCCAGCAACGAGAAATAAAACACCGACTCGACGACTCGGCTAACTTGCTCGATGGTACTGCGAACCTGTTTCAATACCGCACCAATATCAATCACCGACAAATTGGGATATTCATGCACAAGATTATCCATCACGGAAATTTTATCTTCCGGCACGTGCATTGCCGAAATATAACTTGCCGAATAATTCTCAAGGCCGCCGGGTGAAATCACTACGAAGAAATTTGGCTTGAAGCTTTCCCATTCAACTTTACGCAAGCTGGTAATTTTTGCCGTCAGTGTTTGGCCGGCGATATCGAAGCTGACAACATCACCGATTTTCCAGGACAGGCTTGTCGCAAAACCCTCTTCGACCGACATCTCCGTCTCGCCAACATGATCCGCGGACCAGAACTTGCCGGCCAGTAGTTTGTTGTCTTTACCAAAGGCAGCAACAGATGAAAGATTGAACTCACGTTCAGCCAATCTTTGTGCCCGCATGCCTGCAGCTTCGTAATCGGCACCCGTCACTTTTTTGCCGTTCACTTCCTGCAAGCGTGCACGCACCATCGGAAATAGTTGAACATTTTTCAAGCCTTCATGGTCGATGAATTTTTTCACACCATCGAGTTGGTCTGCTTGCACATTGATCACGAAACGATTCGGAGCATCGGCAGGTATGGTTTGCTCCCAGCGCGAAAGTAAATCAGTGCGTACGAAAGTCAGCAACAGTAATGCCATCAAACCTAGACCCAGTGCGGAAACCTGTGCCAGTGTCATGCCTTCATGTCGGCTTAAATTAGCCAAACCGTAACGCCAGGGACCACGCAGGTTTTGCCGCACTTTTTTCAGCCAACGCAGCAACAACCAGGCAATGCCAGCGAGCACTGCAGCAGTAATGCCGATACCGCCCAAAATAATACTGGCCAGCGTTGCCGAGTCGGCTTTCCACCAAAGCAAACCGCCCAGACCTGCAAGCCCCAATAAACCGACAGCCCAGGCACTTGGCTCCGTCAACGGCACATCGCGCCGAAGTACACGCAGCGCCGGTACTTTTCTCAAGGCCAAAATTGGCGGCACAGCGAATGCAATCAACACGGTAAAGCCAATCGCAAATCCGGCAAGCACCGGTTGCATGCCAGGCTGTGGCAACGCAACGCCCATTGCGTTGGAAAGCCAAACACCGACGGCCATTTGCAATAACCAAGCAAGCGCTATACCGATTGCACTGCCGACCAGTCCAAGGAAAAATAATTCGCCCAATTGCAAGCCCGCAATGGTCGATTGGCTCGCGCCCAAACAACGCATCACTGCACTTCCGTCAAGATGACGCGCACTATGGCGACGTGCGGCCAAAGCTACGGCAACTGCCGCCAGAATCAGTGATACGAGTGCTGCCAAGCCAAGAAAACGGCCGGCGCGCTCCAATGCCGACCGAACTTCGGGCCGCGCATCCTCACTTGTTTCCAAACGCTGTCCGCGTTGAATATTCTTGTTTGTCTGTGCAATAAAGCTTTTTACTTCGGAGTTTTTTCCCGACACAACCAAACGGTATTGAATTCGACTGCCGTTCTGCACCAGACCGGTTTTGGATAAATCGTCCAGCGCGATAAAAACGCGCGGCGCCACATTGAAATAATCCAGTGCAGCATCTGGTTCCTGGATCATGCTAGCGGCATAAACAAGTGATACATCACCGACGCTTATTTTCTGTCCGGTCGCAACTTTTAGTTTGCGTGCAGCGTCTTCGGACAACCAGACCGTTCCTGCTTCAGGGCCACCCTGCACGCTCTCGATATTGGGTTTATCTGCACGACGAATCTGGAACAAGCCGCGCAACGGGTAATGCTTGTCGATCGCACGAATATCGGCAAGGCTTACCGACTCTCCTGCTTGTACCATGCTCGGAAAACCGGCAGTTTCGGCAACATCGAGCTTCAATTTTTTTGCCGATACGGCGACATCCGGATTAATCGGAGTATCGGCACGCAAAGCGGCATCACCGCCAAGCAATCGATTGGCTTCCTGCTGCAAACCCAGCTCGGCACGATCGGTTATCAGGCCAACGGCAGTCACCGCCATCACTGCCAACACCAAAGCCATCAGCATCAAACGTATTTCACCGGCGGCGAGGTCACGCCAGGTCTGACGCCATGCAAGTCTTATGATTCTCATTGCAATAAACGGCCTTCGGCCAGACGCAGAATTTTCGAACAGCGTGCGGCGAGCTTTTCATCATGAGTGACGACCACCAAGGTGGTGCCCGAGGTTTGATTCAATTCAAATAATAAATCGACGATGGCGCGGCCAGTTTCGGTATCCAGATTGCCGGTTGGTTCATCGGCAAAAAGTACCGAAGGCTTCACGACGAATGCACGTGCTATCGCAACACGCTGCTGCTCGCCACCCGAAAGCTGGCGCGGATAATGCTCCAATCGCTCACCCAGGCCTACGCGCTGTAATATGTCCCTGGCTGCCGCCTGAGGGTTGGCGTCACCGCGTAATTCCAGCGGCAGCATCACGTTTTCAATCGCGGTCAAGGCGGGTAGTAATTGAAAACTCTGAAATACGAAACCGACTTTGTCACCCCGTAGTTTTGCCCTGCCATCTTCGTCCAGACTCGATAAATTTACGTCCAGAATTTCAACATGTCCTTCACTCGGGGTGTCCAATCCTGCCATTAATGACAGCAAGGTACTTTTACCCGAGCCAGATGCCCCCACTATAGCTAGTGTCTGGCCTTGGTTAATCTGGAAACTGACATCCTGCAAAATACGAAGCTCACTGGTCGGTAAACGCACGACTTTGCCCAGGTTTGATACATTGATTGCGTTCGCCACGTTTTAATCCCAAGGAAATAATGTGCTGAAATTTTTCTCTAAACTCTTTCATGTAGCCTGCCACACCAGAGTTCAAGGCTATGTGTTGATGCTTTCGTTATTCATCACCATGCCTGCGCTTGCCACAGAACAAAAGGTGCTATTGGTCATGGGTGATTCGCTATCGGCTGCATACAACCTGCCCTCGCAGCAAGGCTGGGTAGCATTAACTGCAGACCGCATGAAGGCCAGCCACCCACAATGGAAAGTGGTTAATGCCAGTATTAGTGGTGAAACTACTTCGGGCGGACTTTCACGCTTGCCCGCGGCTTTGAACCTGCATAAGCCGAGTTTGGTGATTATTGAATTAGGCGCGAACGATGGACTGCAAGGCCTGCAGTTGGCACGAACCCGAAAGAATTTGCAGCAAATGATTCAACTGGCCAAAAACAAAGGGGCAAAAGTTTTGTTGATTGGAATTCAAATTCCGCCAAATTATGGAAAAAGCTACACCGATAAATTCGCCGCCAATTACCTTGAACTGGCAAAGCAGGAAAAAACTGCCCTGCTGCCATTTCTTTTAGCTCCTATTGCAACCGACAGAAAGTATTTCCAGGCCGACCAGAAGCACCCGACGGCTGCCGGGCAGATCAAGGTACGCGATCATGTATGGCCGGCACTTAAACCATTGCTATAATTTATGTCGGATAATATTTGCACTGGCCGGGGCAGTTGCACTCCACCGCCCAAGAATGCCGGATAATTGACTATCCTTTTCAACTCTTTCAGAGATATTGTGTATGACAGAAGTAACGAAGGCCAAGCCAATCAACCTGACGAAGGTCTATCTGGGCGCAGGATTTTCTCTGTCACTTATCATCTTCGGCTACTACGCCTCCCGTTTATTTCCGGGCATCAATACCGATGCCATTGAAGCGATTATTGGCATTGGCTCACTGTTCTCAACCTTCTGGGGACTGAAGGCAAGCGGCCTGTTGAAACCGGCTTATTTCTGGCTGGCTGTGTCGATGATTTTCATAACGCCCGCATTCGCCTATTTCGTGAAAAATATTTAATGCGGTCAAGCCAATCACATTTCTTCTGATCTAAGGCTCTCCTAGGCGGACCATATCGGCATTCTCATGCACGAAAATACCGGCTTGCTTTTGCCTCAATAACTGGAGCACGGCAGCGGCCACCGTTTCCGCCGAAATGGCACGATAACGGCGCAATGGACCGCGCAATAAAGGGTTGTAAATAAAAGATAATTTCTGGGCAACTGCTTCACCAGGACGACTATCTTCACGCGTGCCCAGCAAAACACCTGGCCGTAAAATATCGACGCGATCAAATTTCATACGCTCCAGTAGATCTTCCGTCTCGCCTTTAACGCGCAAATAAAAATTACTGGTTTGCCTAGTAGCGCCAACCGATGACACGAATACAATCTGCCTTGCGTTTTGTTGTTTGGCAATTTCGGCAAACCGGCTTACCAAATCACGATCAACCGCAATGAAGGCTTCACGCGAACCGGCTGTTTTTATGGTGGTACCGAGTGCCGAGATGTAGGCATCGATTTTTCCCGCACTCGCTTTGACGATGGCATCGGATAAGCCGGCAGAGGGTTCGCCATTTTCGCCTGCCACCAAATCCATCACGATATTTTTCATCTTGGGATGCTTTATACCCAACGGCCGACGCGTCGGCACGATCACGGTGGCAATCGTTCTATCGGAAAGACAACGCTGCAAGACGGCGCTGCCGACCAGCCCAGTCGCCCCCGCGAGCAAGATTGTCTTTTTGCTTATGCCCACTCGGTCAGGCCTTCGCGCTCGTACAATGTCTTGAATGAAGGGCGCGCTTTCATTTTTTCAGCGAGCATATTCAGATGCGGCCAGTCGGTACCGGGTTTCGGCATATTACGGGTCCAGCGCATCAACATCGTCAACATGAAATCAGCTGCGGATACATGTTCACCGAGCAAATATGGGCCGCTCTCTGCTAGATGCGCATCAAGGCGATTCCAGCAAGCCTCCACGCGTTCGCGAACGGCAAGCTGAGTTGCTTCGCTATTGCTTTCTCCAGCAGCTTCCGCCGGATACCACCACTGCCGCATTGCCGCTTGCAGAGGATTCACCAGATTGAACATCCACTGGTAATACTGCGCGCGTTCCAGCGTGCCTATTTTTGGCGCCAGACCGGCTTCCGGGTAGAGATCGGCAAGATGCATCACGATTGCCGGAGACTCATACACGGCTTTGCCATCGATAATTATGGTGGGCACAACGCCGTTTGGATTGAGTTTCAGATACTCGGCCGTTTTTTGTTCTTTCGACTGGAGATCAAGCTTGATCAGTTCGTGCGGCGCATTCAATTCGATCAATAGCCAATGAACGACAAAGCTGGCTGAGCCAGGGGCATAGTAAAGTTTCATTCATGGCACTCCGTAAAAGAAGCAGCATCATCGCAAGCTTCCGGAGTTGGGGCAATAAAAAACCCCGCTTGTTACCAAGCGGGGTTTTTAGAAAATTCCGAAATCGGAACTTACATGGGCTGCACTTCGTCAGCTTGCATGCCTTTTTGGCCTTTCACGAGCACGAAGCTCACTTTTTGGCCTTCTTGCAGCGACTTGAAGCCGTTACCTTGTATTGAACGGAAGTGCACAAACACGTCATCGCCGCTTTCCGGGGTGACAAAACCAAAACCCTTAGCGTCGTTGAACCACTTCACTGTACCGATTTGACGATCTGACATATTACTAATTCCTTGAAACATATTAAGTTAAACGCCAAACAAAACATTCGTTAGCGTAACTGTTGCAAGGAAAGCAAAGGTGTTGATGAGTGGATCATGGATCTAGCACATCGGGCCACAATCGCTTGGCCTTAACAAACAGTCGGGCGCACCATACCCTATTTTTCAGGCAGATGCTAACTTTTTAACAAATTAGCTTATTATTATTCATAGACTTCGCCTCAACCTCGAACTACTCACACCACTGGAGAACCCCATGAAAATGATTTTTGCACTGGCATTACTCGCAACGGCTGGTGCCGTACAAGCCGGAGACGCCACATTCAGCGATCTCGAAAAACAAGCCTGGAATGAACAATGCACTTCGGTTTACAGCGGCGATGATGCTTCATGCAAATGTCTGCTCGACAAGCAAGTCAGCAAGCTCGGCGATAAGAAAGTGCAAATCAATTTGCTCAGCATGGTCAGCATGTTGCCGGACGCAACCGAAGAACAAATTACCAAAAGCGATGCCGACGCACTTGCATTGGCCGGTGACGATGAAAAACTAAATGCAGCAAAAGACGAATTCCAGGCTAGCCTGGATGAAAACCTGGGTGAATGCATCAAATAGTCATTTCACTTCATCACCTACAAAAACGGCAGCCTTGGCTGCCGTTTTTGTATGTAAGGCGCGAATTTCTCCGGGCATTCGCGCCTTACGGCGCTCCCACACTCCCACGGACCCACGAATTTACTTTTATTCCACTGCTACCGAAATTTTGCTGATCCGGCTCTGCCACTCTTTCGGTCCGGTTTCATGCACCGAACTACCGAGTGAATCGACAGCTACTGTTACCGGCATATCTTTAACTTCAAATTCGTAAATGGCTTCCATGCCCAGGTCTTCGAAACCGACCACACGAGAAGCTTTAATCGCTTTCGACACCAGGTACGCCGCACCACCGACAGCCATCAAATACACCGAGCGATGTTTCTTGATCGCTTCAATCCCGAGCGGGCCGCGCTCGGCTTTACCGATCATTCCCATCAAGCCGGTTTGTGCCAATACCTGTTCGGTAAATTTATCCATCCGCGTTGCCGTGGTCGGGCCAGCCGGGCCAACCACTTCGTCACGCACGGGATCGACCGGGCCAACGTAATAAATGAAGCGACCTTTGAAATCGACTGGCAGTTTTTCGCCCTTGTTCAACATTTCAACCATGCGCTTATGAGCGGCATCGCGACCGGTTAGAATTTTTCCGTTCAATAACAAAACATCGCCGGGTTTCCAGCTTTGAATTTGCTCAGGCGTTACCGAATCCAGATCAACACGAATACCCTTACTACTGTCGTAGGTCAGCTTCGGCCAATCTTCCAGTGAAGGTGGTTCCAGCATTACCGGCCCGCTACCATCAAGTACAAAATGTGCGTGGCGTGTGGCCGCGCAGTTTGGAATCAAGGCGACCGGTAAATTGGCGGCATGGGTTGGGTAATCTTTGACTTTGATATCGAGCACGGTCGTCAATCCACCCAAACCCTGGGCGCCAATACCGAGTGCATTCACTTTATCGTAGAGCTCTAAACGCAATTCTTCGGCGCGGTTTTTTGCACCGCGGGCCTGTAGATCGGTGATATCAATCGGCTCCATCAATGCTTCTTTGGCTAACAACATCGCTTTTTCGGCCGTGCCGCCGATACCAATGCCGAGCATACCGGGTGGGCACCAACCTGCCCCCATCGTGGGTACGGTTTTCAAAACCCAATCCACGATGGAATCGGAGGGATTCAACATCGCGAATTTTGATTTTGCTTCCGAGCCGCCGCCTTTTGCAGCGACAATGACGTCAACCGTATTGCCCGGCACCACCGTCATGTTGACGACGGCTGGCGTATTGTCTTTGGTGTTGGTGCGTTTGCCTGCCGGATCGGCTAAAACCGATGCACGCAATTTATTATCGGGATAATTGTAGGCGCGGCGAACGCCTTCGTTGACCATGTCTTCAATGGACAGCGTTGCTTCCCATTGCACATTCATGCCAATTTTCAGAAACACGGTAACGATACCGGTATCCTGACAAATCGGACGATGGCCCTCGGCGCACATCCGGGAATTGATCAGTATCTGCGCGATGGCATCTTTCGCCGCGGGTGATTCTTCCCGTTCATAGGCCGCTGCCAGATTCTTGATGTAATCGACTGGATGGTAATAACTGATGTACTGCAAACCATCGGCAATACTTTGAATGAAATCGTCTTGTTTGATCGTCGCCATAAAGATTTCCGCAAAAAAATAATCAATGACTCAACAAACCCTCTCTACTCTCGGGATCCCTCAGGGAGTAGTTTCATCAGAGGGAATTTTTCAGCTCGCTTCCAAGGACTGCCATCTTGCGTATGTAGCATCGAGTTCCACTTGAACTGCCGCCATTTTACTATTGAACTCGGTAATGCCTGCAGCGTTATTCTTTGAATAAAACGAAGAATCAGCCATCTGTGCCGTCATGCCCGCAATCTGGTTTTCGAGCTCTTCAATTCTCAGCGGCAGCGCTTCGAGTTCCTTTACTTCCTTGAAGCTCAATTTACGTTTGGCAGGCACGGTCGGTTCGACTTTCGTCAACGCGGCTTTGACCACTTCGACTGGCTTGGCAAAACTCGAATTGGATGAGTTATTGCCTGGGCGCTGACGCAGCCAATCAATATAACCACCCACATATTCACCGACGCGGCCATTGCCTTCCATCACCAGCGTACTGCTGACGACGTTATCAAGGAATACCCGGTCATGTGAAACAAGAATCAATGTGCCGGAATAATCGGCTAGAATTTCTTCCAGCAATTCGAGAGTTTCCACGTCCAAGTCATTGGTAGGTTCATCCATCACCAGTAAATTGGATGGCTTGGCAAATAGTTTTGCCAACAACAAGCGGTTACGTTCGCCACCAGAGAGCTTGGTGATTGGTGCGCGAGCACGGTCTGGACTAAACAGGAAATCTTGTAAATAACCCATGACGTGCTTTCGGCCGCCATTGATTTCGATAAATTCCTGACCTTCTGAGACATTGTCCAAGGCATCCCAATCATCGCGCAGCGAACTACGTAATTGATCGAAGAAAACAATTTCCAGATTCGTGCCGATATTGATTTCACCACTGCTTGGTTTCAAATCACCCAGCAATAATTTCAGCAATGTCGTTTTTCCGGAACCATTCGGGCCAATCAAACCAATCTTGTCGCCACGTTGAATGACAGTATTGAAGTCTTTCACCATGACTTTGTCGCCAAAAGAAAAATTCACGTGCTTGGCTTCAAATACTCGTTTGCCCGAGCGTCCGGCGTCGGCAGTGGCCAAGTTCACATTGCCGGTAAGTTCACGACGCTGCGAGCGCTCGCTACGCATTGCTTTCAGTGCTGTCACCCGACCTTCATTACGAACACGACGCGCCTTGATGCCTTGGCGAATCCAGATTTCTTCCTGTGCCAGTTTCTTATCGAATAATTTATTTTCCTGCGCTTCGGCATGCAGTCTTTCTTCACGGCGACGCAGGTAATTTTCGTAGTCGCCCGGCCAGCTTGTTACTTGTCCGCGATCAATTTCGATAATTCGAGTCGCAAGATTTCTCAGGAATTGTCGATCATGGGTAACGAAAACCACTGTGCCTGCATAGTTTTTCAGAAATTCTTCGAGCCAGGCAATCGATTCAATATCGAGATGGTTGGTCGGTTCGTCAAGCAGCAATACATCAGGCGCGGCAACCAAGGCCTGCGCCAACAAAACGCGACGTTTCATACCGCCGGACAAAGCTGAAAATTCTGCTTCTTCGTTCAATTCCAATTTCG
>JBDTTC010000253.1:0-6033 GCA_039930825.1 Arenimonas sp. | reverse complement strand
GATCTTGTCGGACACAAGCTGACTTTTCTGGGCCCAAAAAGGCCATAGTTTTTGCTGATCGATGCGCAAGAAGGGATTGCAAGACAGCTCAATATCGATTCTAGATGGCAAGCTTGGACGATTTTGTCTGCGTTTTTCACGAATTTGTCGAACTATTTCATCACGTTTAGGGTTGTCAGGTTCGGCTGCTTCGGCAAAAGGAAGATTGGCTAGAGTGTATTCATGGCTACTGCAAACTCGAGTTTGCGCCGGTAATGCCGCTAAAAGATCGAGTGAATTTAACATTTGCTCAGGCGTACCTTCGAATAGGCGGCCACAGCCTAGGCTAAACAAGGTGTCGCCGCAGAATAGGTAATCGCCGCCATAATAAGCGACGTGGCTAAGCGTGTGTCCTGGCACTGCAATTACCCTGAATTCAAGGTCGAGTTCCGGTAGTAATATCAGCTGCCCATGGGTTACCCGGTGCGTCGCAATTGGTATACGAAGATCATCAGGTGCGTACGTTGGAGCATCACAATGTTGCACTAGTTCCGCGAGCCCAGCTATATGGTCGGGGTGGTGATGGGTAATGAAGATGGCGATCGGTTTCAAGCCCTCTCGCATTTTTTGCAAGACAATTTGCGCATCACCGGGGTCAACTACAACCGCAAAGCCATCATCATTGCTTAGTGTCCACAGATAATTATCGTGAAACTCTGGCAGAGGCTCACATTTGAATCGTTGGGGAAGCATTTGGACGTGACCTGAAACGCGGTTTGCCGCAGAATTGAGACCATGCCTTCCATACGCCCATCCAGTCAAGCTAACTCTGCTGCCATCGAATGGTTCGGCTTACCTATGGGGCTGCAACTCATGCAGCAATTTCAGCGACAAGCCATTCCTGAGATCACTCGCGTATTTGGTCATAGCGGCTTGTATCTCAGCCCCAATGGCAGTTACCCAGACGAACTATCAGGCAATATGCTTGCGCAAGTGTTGAGCTTGCATCGGAATTTCGCAGGCTTTACAGGCGTGTTTCGTTGCAATGATACCCAGTTGCCAATAGCCAGTGAATCGCTTTCGCTGATTTATAGTCTATGCGTGTTGGAAACATCGCCGAACCCAGAGCTCTTGTTTGAAGAAATGGTGCGATGTTTAAAGCCCGAAGGTGTGCTGGTATTACTGGGCTTGAATCCGATTAGTCCGACACGGTTACGCTGGCAGTCCACAGGAATAAAGCCGATCGCCAAACCAATGCTCAGCCAGTTCTGCGCAAATCATGGTCTGGAAATAAGTAAACTTGGCCAGATTGGTCCAATGTGGTTGCGGCCACAAGAAAAAGCACAGAAATACAGAACAAAACCGGGACTTATGAATATTTTTTATGCAGGGCAAATACTTGTGGCAAGACGACGCGTCGTAGGACTAACGCCACTTCGAAAAACAAGCAAGGCCTACAACATGAATCCTGGAGTAAGTCCCGGATGAAATCGGAGGCGAGTAAAAAAACGGTTGAAATTCATAGTGATGGAGCCTGTCTGGGAAACCCCGGTCCTGGTGGATGGGCTTGTCTTTTGCGGCATGAAAAACGTGAACGCGAATTGTCCGGCGGTGAAATATTGACAACCAACAATCGCATGGAATTGATGGCAGCGATCCAAGGACTGGAAGCGTTGAAATCCCCCTGTGATGTCTCGCTTTATTCCGACTCGCAATATGTATTGAAAGGTATCAGCGAATGGATGCCGAATTGGATTAAGCGCGGCTGGAAAAACAGCGCTGGCGATCCGGTCAAGAATCAGGACTTATGGCAGCGGTTGCAATTGGCTGCTTCAATCCACAAGGTAAAATGGCACTGGGTCAAAGGCCATAACGGTCATCCCGATAACGAGCGTGTCGATGTATTGGCGCGTGAGCAAGCCATCCAAATTAAAAACAGCGAGGCAGCATGATGCGGCAAGTGGTTCTGGATACCGAAACTACCGGTCTATCTTGGGAGAAAGGCAATCGCGTGGTCGAAATCGGTTGTGTGGAAATTCTCGAGCGCCGGAAAACCGGACGTACCTTCCAGCGCTACCTGAATCCCGAACGCGACATGGAATTGGGGGCGCAGGAAGTCACGGGTTTGAGTCGAGAGTTTTTATCGGACAAGTCAAGATTTAGCGAAGTGGTTGACGAATTTCTGGATTTCATTCGTGGTGCCGAACTGATCATTCATAACGCCAGTTTCGATATCGGGTTCCTGAATTACGAATTAAGCTTGGTCGGAACTCATTTGGGTCGAATGTTGGACCATGCGAGCGTGCTGGATACCTTGGCGATGGCACGCGAGCGTTTTCCTGGGCAACGCAATTCGCTAGATGCCTTATGCAAGCGTCTGGACGTCAACAATAACCACCGAACTTTGCATGGAGCCTTACTCGATGCCGAGCTGCTGAGTGAAGTGTATTTGACAATGACGGCGGGGCAAGGCGACCTGGGCCTGTCCAATAATGAGCCACCAGCACAACGAGCCAGTATTAGTCTCGATTCACTTGCCCAGTTCAACAATAAAGTATTGATGGCGAACGACGAAGAGCAGGTCTTGCATCTAGCCAGGCTGGATAAAATCGCCAAAAAATCCGGAGGTCGTTTACTGTGGCCAAGCTCGGCGCAATGAAGCCGATATTTATCGGGAAATAGGCTGGAAACATAGGCATAATCAACCGGGAAACTGATTTCGGAGAACAGGCTTTGAACGCAACGGTATTACTCAAATCAGTCGATATCGATATTCCTGGCTACACCATTTTGCGTCCAATCGGCGAAGGCGGAATGGCCTCGGTATTTCTGGCCATACAAAAATCGCTCGAGCGTGAAGTCGCATTGAAAGTGATGTCGCCGATACTGGCCGCAAACGCCGAATTCGCCAGTCGTTTTTTGATTGAAGGCAAAATTACCGCCAAACTTCAGCATCCCAATCTGGTAACCGTATATGACATTGGTACCCATAACGGGATTTATTATCTCGCTGCCGAGTACATTCCCGGCGGTACTTTAAAAGAACGTGTTACCGAAGGCGGCCTCAATGTTGCAGAAACACTGGATGTCATAAGTGATATTGCACAAGGTTTGGATTTCGCGCATCAAAAAGGTTTCGTTCACCGCGATGTAAAGCCCGGCAATGTTTTGTATCGCGCGGATGGCCGCGTCGTGTTGGCCGACTTTGGTATCGCCAAGGCTATGGACGGCAGTAATAGTTCGACGGTTGCCGGTGCATCCATTGGTACGCCTGATTACATGAGCCCAGAACAGGCGCGTGGCGAACCCGTTGATGGTCGTTCCGACTTATACAGCCTCGGTACGATGTTCTTCGAAATATTGGTGGGTCATCCGCCCTATCAAGCCTCCGATCCTTTTACGGTTGCCTTGATGCATGTCACACATCCCATTCCGGTTTTGCCCGAGCCTTATGAATGGCTGCAACCGCTTATTCAAGGCTTGATGGCGAAGAATCCTGCAGAGCGCTATAACACTGGTGCCTCGTTTGTCGAAGCCATGCAAAAACTCGTGGCAAATGCCCCGCAAGGTGCGGTATTGCAGCAGAGCTCTGCCCGTAAAATCGGCGGTGATGGACGTCTTGCCGGCAGCGGAGCCACGCAACAACGAACGCGCGTCAATCTTTCCAAAGCCGCTGAAAGACCCGCATGGTTGATACCGACAGTTTCAGTTGCGGGCCTGCTGCTTGCAGGCCTCATCGGCTGGTTGCTGTTGTCGGGTAATAAAAATCCGGATGTGAATAATGCGGCAACCATTGATTCTGGTAATACCACCAATCCAATCAACACATCAGGCAATCAAAATGGAACGAACTCAGGCATCAAGGAGGTCGAATCGATTGATGGGTTACAAGGCGATCTTGATGCCTGGTTAAAACAGGCCGATTATTATCTGGATCTAAGTACCAGTGGAAAAGATCCGGGTAGAAAACTCACATTGCCGGAAGATGACAGTGCTTGGGGCTTTTACCGTAAGGTATTGGAAAAAGATCCGGCAAATGCTCATGCACTAAAAGGTATTCAAGATATTGCAGATTACTACGCTGTAATGGCTTACCAGATGTGTGACAAAGGCTTGTACAAAAGCTGCGGTCTATCGGCTCGGCAAGGTATGGCTGTTGTACCGGATCATCCTCTTTTGAAACAACTCGATGAAGCCGCACGCGCAGGCGAAGCTGGCGAAAAAGTGGCGATGCCACCTGCGCCAAAATAATAACAATGTCGATTCAAGCGTTAGGCTGGTAATAGAGTTTGCATTAAAATACGACTCATGATTTTCAGTCGGTGCAAAATACGTGTTTTTAACTTGATCGCGATCTTCGCGATCTTGTTCAATACGTTTTCGCCAGCCATAAATGCCGCAACTGGGGTTGCTCGAGGTGAGTTAATTACTGCCGAGCTTTGCACCAGCTCAGGCCTGAAAGTTGTTGTGATTGATGCTGGTGCGAGTGATGTTGCCGAGCAAGAGAAGCCCGGAAAAAATACAATGCATGGGGATCATTGTCCCTTTTGCATTTCCCACGTCAGCACATTCATTGCGCCGTATGTCGGTCTGAATGTCTTTTTCTTTGAAGTCATTCCCCAACTTTTACCTCAGGTGCTCGAGCAATCGGTAACACCTCGTTTTGTTGGTGCGTCATGGCAATCCCGTGGGCCACCATTTCTGGCTTAAGGTTCTTTTTTGTCCATTGCAATATTGCCAGGACAAGCTCTGGTGGCTTCGATTTTTATCAAGCCAACCTCTCGGTTGTCATTAATCACAGCGTTTTGAAGGTGATTTTTCCGCCATTGATATTAAGAGCATTAAATCAATTCAACTAACGGTCGGGCTGATGGATTCATTGCCACGACCTTGTTTTGTTGCATACCAAAAATTTATTGATGGAAACCTCATGTTTAATCGAAAAATATTTCTTGCACTAGCACTTTCCCTAGCACCATCGCTTGCATCGGCACATCATGGGCAGGATTTTTTATTGCTCGAAAGCCCGGGAATTCCGCACCCTGGTGATATTTATCTAGTAAGTAACGCGCAACTCGCTCTGGAAAAAAATGCAGAAGAGCAGGCTGGCTTTGAGCCGGCATTGTTATTTGGCCTCACTCGACGAGTCGCATTCGAACTGCACGCTCATACGGAAAAATTAGCAGGCTATAGTTGGACCTATGAAGCAACTGCTCCGGCAATCCATATTTTGCTGACTGATCCAAACAAACATTCCGGCTTGAAAGTCGGCATCGGATTGGAGTATGAAATTGCCGCTGAAGATGATGCTCCAGACAATGCCGAGTTTCGCCTATCGATCGAAAATACCAAAGATAAAAACAAGTTGGATGGAAACCTGATTCTGGACCGCGAGCATGGCGGTGAAACCGATGTTGCCGCAGCACTTGGATTTCGCCACAAGATTACCGATGCATGGTCGCTGGGTCTTGAAGCCCAAAGTAGTGTTGAACGTGCTGCCGGTGCCAAGCTTTTATTTGGCGGGTATTACGATCACGAACAAAACTGGGTGATCAAACTTGGCTTGGGTGGTCAACGTGAAGAAGATGGCCACATCACACCAGTGCTGCATATCGGCTGGGTGCTGTTGTTGAAAGGCTAAGCGGCATTTTTTGAAAGGCACGGAAATAAAAAAGCCCGGGTAGCAATATCCGGGCTTTTTCTAAATCATTCTGATACCGGCAATCAAGTATTACGAAGCAGGATCACCGAGACATTATCCGAGCCACCACCATCTAGTGCTGCGGAGATCAATTGATCAACGCATTCCTGAGCCGACAAGTCTTTGCGGGAAAGCAGGGCGCCGATCGATGCATCATCCACTTCTTCTGTGAGGCCATCGCTGCAAAGCAGGATTTGATAGCCGGGTCGAAATTCGCCAGATAGGGTTTCGACTTTCAGGTTTTCCGGATCGGTAACGCCCAGTGCCTGCGTGACGACATTGCGATGCGGATGCGTGCGGGCTTGCTCAGCGGTGATCGCACCTTGATCAATTAATTCCTGCACGTAGCTGTG
>JBDTTC010000252.1:0-9987 GCA_039930825.1 Arenimonas sp. | reverse complement strand
CATGCCAACTGCGGTAATCACCGAATCCAAGGAAAACACAATATCAATGATGGCAATCTGGGCAATCACATAACCGAATACCGCCGACGGCTTTGTATCGATGTCTTCATCTTCTCCGCGACCTTCGACGGAATCATGGATTTCCATTGTGCCTTTAACCAGCAGAAACAGACCGCCGGCAATCAGGACAATGTCGCGAACGGAAAAATTCTGGCCAAACAAGCTGAACAGGTTTGTTTTCATACTCGCCAGAAATGCCAGCGATAGCAGCAAACCAATTCGCGTCAGGCATGCCAGTGCGAGACCCACTTTTCTGGCTCTTGGACGTTGCTGTGGAGGCAGCTTGCTAACGGCAATGGAAATGAAAACGAGGTTATCAACGCCCAGGACAATTTCCAGCATTGCCAGGGTAAACAAAGCTATCCACATTTCCGAACTAAATAAAAAATCCATCTCAGCTATTTATCCACACCATGAAACGAGGGCCAAGAATGCAGGCCCAACAAAGCAACACTATGAGGTCCGCCAAGAACACCGAAGCTGAACCGAGGTCTTTTGCTCGACCGGAAAGCTCATGCCGTTCACCGCCGAAACGATCAACGACCGCTTCAATCGCCGAGTTAATTACTTCGACAATAAGTACCAGTATTAAACTGGAGACTAATAAGGCTTTTTCAATGCCGGTATTGCCCAGCCAAAGCCCGAGTGGGGCAAATACGACGAAAAGATAGACCTCCAGACGGAATGAGGATTCGAAATCCCAAGCCGCTTTCAGACCTTTCATGGACCATTTGAACGCATTGATGATCTGGAAAACGTTACGTGGCGTATTTTGGCTTTCGGTACTATCGGCCATCTGTCATCCCATTGAAGGCGAGCAAGCCGCGTATTTTGCCACAACAGACCCACCTACATGAGCTTGAGCAGGGTAAATTTGGCCTCATTAGTGTGACATCGACCTCACATGACCCGAGATTTCGATATTAGATGCAATAAAATTGCCGCGTCAGATGCTGGACGATGCTCTTTCAAGCTCGTTTGGGAGCAAAAAATGCAAGCCGAATCGCCAGGCTTCCGGACTGTACGGCTTATTGGGCGGACTTTCGACCGGCATAATGGCCAAAATCGATATTGGCTTGCTCTGTCTGGCCTTTGCTGCGTAGGTCGGGCCCTGGCCCGACATTTACGCAATATCAAACATCATTTGCCGGGCCGGGGCCCGACCTACGTACTCAATCGTCTTTGAAGATGGCGGTACCACGGGTACCGTCGGGATTAATCCAGCCGCGTGACATGCCGCCAGTATTGAACGGCATCGCGATATTGCCGTCTTTATCCAATGCAATTGCACCACCATCACCGCCCATCTCTGGCACGACTTTATTGATCACGTCTTCGGCCGCCAATGCGAGTGAATCTCCGCGGTATTCGACACGCGCACAAATATCGTGGGCAACTACGGCACGGATATAGAACTCGCCCCAGCCAGTACCCGACACACCGCACTTATCGGTAGCAAAAGTACCGGCACCGATAATTGGCGAGTCACCCACACGGCTCCATTTCTTGTTTGTCATGCCACCGGTTGAAGTGCCCGCGGCAATATGACCTTGTAGGTCCAGAGCAACCGCACCTACCGTACCAAAATAAGTGCCTTGCACGGTATGTGTGATGTGCGCGGCTTCTTTCGCTTTGGCATCCTGCAATTGATGCAATCGCTTATCGGTATCGAAATATTTCGGATCTACGCGTTCGATATCTTTATGGATATCGGCAAATTTTTCTGCACCCTCGCCTGCCAACATGACATGCTCCGATTTTTCCATCACGCTGCGTGCCAGTAGAACCGGATTCTTGACCGTCGTTACGCCGGCAACCGCGCCCGCGCGTCTGGTATGCCCTTCCATCACGGAAGCATCCAGCTCATGGCCACCTTCTGCATTGAAAACCGAACCCTTCCCAGCATTGAACCAGGGCGAATCTTCCAGAACGACAATGGCAGCAGTGACGGCATCAAGTGCATCGCCGCCTTTGCTAAGCACCCCGTAACCGGCATCCAGGGCCTTGTTCAAATCGACATGCATCAATTTGGCATCTTCTTCGGGAATTGAATCTCGACTCACGACCCCGGCTCCACCATGAATGACGAGAGCGAATTTTTTATGTTGATTATTCGATTGCATTATATTTTCTTTTGAATTTTCTGCGGCGGCAGATATCGAAACTGACATGGTGGCAAACCCCAGCATCGGGGCGATAAGCAAAAGTAGTCGATGCATGGCAGACTCCGTTGATGTTGCAAGCATAACGGCTCGGACGATGGCGTCCAAGTAAAATGATGTTATCGATTACTTTGTATGCGGGTGATTCACGATCGCCTTCGGAAATTCGATACTTGCACGGGTTCCTTCACCCAATCGGCTTTCCAGTTTTACTGGCCAGTGATAGCGGTCAGATAGCCGGCGCACAATGGATAGGCCGACGCCCTGACCTTCCTTGCTGTGATTGGTGCCACGAAAAAAAGTGTCGTACACCTTGTCGAGCTCCTCTTTTGCCATTCCAACACCGGTATCGATCACAGTGATTCGACCCAGCTCGATCAGGATGCGGATACTACCGGTATCCGTGTAATTACACGCATTACGCAAAAGATTACTAAACATGACGCTTAGCACGCGCGACGGTGCAAAAAGTTCAAAATCCTGTACGACATCAACCTTCAGCTCCACCGGTTTGTCACGCAGCAGTACCATTGCCTTATCGACTTCTTCGTCAATGACATCGGCCACCGAAAACTCTTCATCGGGCAACCCGGTGTCACCTTCGCGTGCAAGGATCAGGAAACTTTCGATCAGCGCTTCCATGTCGCGGCCGGCCTGCTTGATTCTGGTCAATGATTTTTTCGACGATGCCGACATGCCTTCATCACCACACATGATGTCGCCTGCGACGCGAATTACCGTCAGCGGCGTACGCAATTCATGCGATGCATCACGGGTAAAATTGCGTTCGCGTTCGACGAAATTATTGATGCGTGATGCGTAATCGTGCAAGGATGAAGCGAGTGTAAAAGTTTCGCCCTCGACATCGCTTGGAAGATTTTCCGGCTTAATGGAATTGGCATCGGGATTTTTTGGGTCCCAAAGTCTGACTTGGTTTGCTAGCCAGATTACCGGTGAAACCGCGCGCTTGGATGCACGATAAGTGCTGAATGCAATCAGATAAACCACCGCCAGCACCAAGGCCAAGGGCACCATGCCAAACCAGAATGCCAATGCATCCACTTGGTCTTGTTTGAATTGCAGGAAGAGATGGCGATCACCTCGCTGTTCAACCAGAATCAAAGCGCCGCCTTTTGACTGCGGCAAACTGTGAAAACCAAGCGACATTCCGCGCATCGTTTCAGGCAACACGGCCTCCGAATCACCGGCGAACAGCAGATAGCCTTTCATATTGTAAGTGTCGGGTGCAGAAGCGTTTTTGTTTGCCTGCAAAATATCCCAGTAATGCTCTGCTTCCTGCTCCAGCGCCTGACGGATTAACACATGCTTCAAGATGATGGATGCGCCATAAACGCCCAAGATCGCCGCGAAGCTGATTACCGCAGCTTGCAGGATAAAGGCCGTCCAGATTTTTCGACGCAGGCCGGCGTTAGCCGATAATTTAGTCATGGGTTGTGGCGTGCGTCTCGGGAATATTCTATGCGGTCGGCGCGGTCTCTAAATCCGCAATTCGATAACCGGCCGTTTGCACAGTATGCAATAACTGTTTATCGAATGGACGATCAACACATTTACGCAAATTGTAGAGATGACTGCGCAAGGTATCGGAATCAGGCAGGCCATCGCCCCAGATTTCACGTTCGATATCGCGACGCGTAACAACACGCGGCGATTCACGCATCAGTATTGTCAGCAGGCGCAAACCAATCGGTGACAAGAATAGTTCCTGACCACCGCGGGTTACGCGAAGGCTTGCGGTATCGAGTACCAAATCTGCAATCTTCAATACTTCGGCACTTACCTGGCGACGATCACGGCGAATCAGTGCACGCACTCGTGCTTCCAATTCCTGGATTGCAAAAGGCTTGACCAGATAATCATCGGCTCCGGCTTCCAGCCCGGTGACTTTATCGTTCAATGTATCCCGTGCAGTCAGCATCAACACCGGCGTGGATTTTTTCGCTTCGTTGCGAAGTTTGCGGCACAGGTCGGTGCCATCCAGTCGTGGCAGCATCAAATCGAGCACTATCACGTCGTAGCTGTTATCTACCGCCAATCGGTAACCATCAAGACCGTCACTGGCGTAATCCACACCGAATCCTTTGGATTCCAGATATTCGCCAACCATTTCCGACAAATTACGGTTGTCTTCGACCAACAAAATCAGTCCCGACGGGTCATCGCGGCGCATATCAGTACTCCTGTGGATTCATGCCCCGCATTAGACGCGAAGGCAGGTTTAATCAACGTGAAGGTGAAGCTGAACGAGGTTTTGTTTTAGCATCACATTTTGCCGAAACCCATTCATTTTGAGGAAAAGCGATGGCCATTCAATGGAATGCCTACCTGATGCCGATTTTGTTGCTGATCGGGTCCAATATTTTCATGACCTTTGCCTGGTACGGCCATCTCAAGTACAAAGCCAGTCCGCTTTGGATAGTGATTGCCGTGAGCTGGGGTATTGCGTTTTTCGAATACTGCCTGCAAGTTCCGGCCAACCGCATGGGCAGCAATGTCTATTCCGCACCGCAGCTCAAGGGCATGCAGGAAATCATTACCCTGGTCGTGTTTGCCGGTTTTTCGATCTGGTATCTGGGCGACGAGATCAAATGGAATCATGTCGCCGGTTTCGTGTTGATTGTCGCCGCCGCTGTATTGATATTTTGGGAATGATGTCCGCTTTGGCTTTCGAAAAACGATAGGGTTATTCATCGCAACTGCCGAATCGAGCTCGATCCCATGAAAAATATATTATTCGCCGTCTTGTTTTTATCCCTGATTATTTCCATCCCGGCCGGTGCACAGCCGTCGGTGAATCAATGGCGGCTGGTGAAAATAAACTGGCAATTGCCCGGCGATGCCGCTGATATCTACGAATACAAATACGACAGCGCTGGCCGCGTTTCCGAAATCCGGAACCTGAGCGGCAAGACCCTGAAAAATACCGAAAAAGATTTCGTATACGACAGCGACAACCGCATCAAGAGTTGCAGCCTGTATATCAAGGGCAACAAACTCTATACCTATGAATTTACCTACGATGACGAAGGCCGGTTAACCAGTCGAAAGGACATCACGCACGATGTCAATTACGGCAAACCGGATAAAGTGACGCTGACAAGAAATTTCCGTTACGAAGACAATAAAATCATCGAAAGCAAATCGCGCTCCAGCTTCGGCGGCAAGCTGATCGATGAAACCGTTTATGAGATTGACGATGACGGCAATTTCATCCGTAAAACTGGCATGGACCTGAATTCAAAAGTAAAAGCCCAGGATTACACCTACGGCAATTACGACAGCCGACTGAATCCACTGCAATATACCGGTGCTTACTTTTTCACCGATCTCGAAAGCCGCCATGCCGGCGGTGATGGTGCCTGGGAAGACACCGTTCCAGCCACTTCAAGCTTCACCGCGAACAAGGATGGGTTGCTCGGGAAAATGATCATCAGATACACACTGTCCGATGGCGGTACGGTGAATCACACCTATGCATACACCTACGTAAAATTGAAACCGTAGGTCGGGCCCTGGCCCGACATCAACTACAACGTATTCTGTACAAAGCGTCGGGCCGGGGTCCGACCTACGAAATGTTTGCTTGACTTACTGCGTTCACCTGTCGCTCGCGAGTCGCGTACCCTATTAAAACCAATCAAGTCTTGCCCGGAAGATCACAGCCTCTTCTTCCGACGCAAATACTATCGCCACGTGGATATTGCTTGATTCCGCCCATGAAGCCCAAATCGGGATGAGCAAAACGTCCGATATTGGGAATGACGGTGGGAATATCGGTTTGCGAAACTCCAAACCAGTTTGCGAGCGTGGCCGCATATTCGTCAACCGATGTACTCGGTAACAAATGCCCCTGATTGTCTAATGCATCCGGACCATTGATGATCATTTGCGGGAACTTGCCATAAACATTTCCGCCGTTTACCGAACCGCCGACGACAAAATGATGTGATCCCCAGCCATGATCGGCACCGGTGCCATTGCTCTTCAATGGACGTCCGAAATCCGATGCGGTAAAAGTTGTCACGTTTTGATCAATACCCAATGCCACGGTCGCTCTGTAGAAAGCTGCCATGCCGTCGGCGACGATTTTCAAGCGATCTCCGTGGTCGGCAAGCGAATCGTGATTATCGAAACCGCCCAGGCTGACGAAATAAATTTGCCGTTTATGCCCGAGTACTTCGCGTGCGGCGACCAATCGCGCCACCATCTGGAATTGCTGCATCACGTCGTTGTATTCGCCGTTTAGTGCAGGATTGAAACCGACCGGATTTTTCGGGAAAAAGTTTTCCAGCGTCAACGCGTAGTTCAATGCTTCATCCATATCTATCTGTGCATTGATCGCGCGGTTATAGACACGGGCGGCCTGCTTTTCGAGCTGGTTGGTCCGTGTTTGCAAATTCATCGCATTCATCGCATTCATGCGATTGGTATTCCAGCTACTCCAAAATTGCGGAGCGCCGTATTCGGAATTGATCGGATACGGAAGCACGGTACCGCCAACCTGCCAGGTATTATTGCCCGCCACCGAAATGCACATCGAAACATTGCTGTTGTTTCCCGCCGCCAGCAAATCACCCATGCGCCCAGCCCAGCCAGTTCGTGTTGTGTAATTGGGTACGCCCAATTGCCAAAACCGCTGATGGTCGGAGTGCGAAAATAATTGTGGCGGCAGCTCAAAACCATCGGTGTTGTATTGGGTCTTGTTGGTTGGTTGGGCCAGCACGCCAACATTGGCCATGATGGCCACCTTTCCACCATCGTAAAGCCGTTTCAACGAAGCCATTTCTTTTGGAAATGCCAGCTGGCGACCATCGGTAATGGAAGGCGCAGAAACCGGCAATAAATCCGGGCGCAGCCGCGTGATACCCAATGGTCGCGACAATGAACCTTCGCGTGCGACGATGTATTGATTGTAAGTCGCTTGATCGTACGGAATTATCGTGTTGGCTGCATCATTGCCGCCAAACAGGAAGAAGCAAACCATTGCTCGATAATCGTTGGGAACCGGCGTGGACGCCTTGGTACCCATATCTGCCGCTGCCGCTATTCCGCTTAAACTAAAACCGAAGCCACCCATCGCTGCACCGGCACCACCTGCTGCACCGAGCAAAAAACGGCGCCTCGTTTTCAAGGAAGCATCATCCAGAACCATTTGTTCAAATTCGGATTTCATATTGACCTCATTTTTGAATCAAATAATCGGGTGATATTTCGAAGAGCATGATCGCCATGCGAAAGCGATCGCGCGCCTGATTTGTCCCGGCTGGCACATTGGTCACTGCAGTAATAATGCTCGTGCGCGCTTCCGGCGACAGCGTGTTCGACGTCATGATCAAATTCAGCTTGTCCACCAAAGCAGTCGGATTGCTTGCCAAGGCGATATAAGTGGCATAGTTATGTTTGAAGGATGGAACATTTCCTGCTTCAGTAGACGGGTCATTGGTCAGCCAGTACTCGATAAAATTATGACTATCAACCAAGGTGGACTCATGGTAAATCTGGAACTCGGGGCCGACCAGATTATTGCTAGCCATTTCGCCCGGAGGTAAATAAGCGGGCGAATAATAGTTGAACACACTCGCGGAAGTTAGAGGCCTTTGTGCAAACACTTCCTCCATCCACCATGGATTGATGTCATAACGTGGCGTCGCACCATCGGGCACTGTAAAAGCACGCAGGTAATGGGAAAGCCGTAATACCGGTTCGCGCAATTTGCCTGCAGTTGTCGTTGTTGCCTGCGCAATATCGCGTGCTTCCGGATCTAGCAGAATTGCTTTGATCACCGCTTTCAAATCACCACGAACACCTTGACCATTATTTGCAAAGACCGCAGATATGCGCCCGACATAGGCTGGCGAGGGATTGCTCTTGACCAAACGCTGTATCAATTGACGACCGAAGAACGGACCGACGTTAGGATGGTTGAATAAAGTGTCCAGACCATCTTTCAAATCCTGTTCGGCAGTTCTGCCTGCAGCCAAAACAACGCCACCCACAATTTTTTTCTCGCTAGTTGAGTGATAGGCGGGTATGGCAGTTAATTGTTTCGTCACATCGCGATAAACCTGAGTTTTATCAAGTGGCACCGGCGCAGGGCTGTGATCGGGAGTATTGTCATAGATGCGGTAATAACCATTACGTGCACTGTCAATGCAATACCAAGATTCCTGTACCGGATTGCAATTGGCGTAACTCCACCCGGTTAACACCTTCGCCATTCCGCGAATATCGTCCTGCGTATAAGTTGGAATTGGCTGGTTATTCGCGTCAAGCTTGCGAGTGCCGTCCGCATTCAACTGCCACAAGCCAATCGAGAATAGCTGCATCACTTCACGGGCATAGTTTTCATCCGGCAGACGACCGGTAGCTAGATCTTCTTTCTGGTTGCCAATCATCGACAGCCACTGCCCCATCGCAGGGCTCAAGGTAACTTTTTCAAGCAAGGTTCGGTAATTGCCGAATGCATTTTCGGCAAGCAAGTCGTAATAGGCGGCATTACGTACATTGTCCTGTTCGCCAACGACAAAGATCTGACTCAACGCCCAAGTTGATCTTTGACGCAATTGGTCCTGGCCCGTTATCGCCTGTTTCCAGAAGGACTCAATGGTGTAGATATTGCTGAAATTATCAATATCGACGCCTTGCGTTCTTAGGTTCCACACATAGTCGTAATGAGACTGACGCGGCAATGCAAATTGCGCGGTTAGCCAAGCGTCCATACTGCTGGTATCGAGTGCAGTAATTTCAGATTCTTTCGGTCCGAAAGTTGCCTGCATCAGAAAACGTGAAGCTTCTTCGGGTGTCGGATCGGCAGTAGATTTTATGATAATTTCAGCCTGGATCGATGCCGCATCCTGTGCTTTGGATTTGTCCGAACTGTCGTCGCTTTGAGTGCCGCAGGCCTGCAACAATGACAACAGCAAGATCATGGCGATTACACGAATCAGATGATCGGCACGCCAAGTTTGGGTATGTGTCATATATGCCCCGATGTTACAAATTGTTACAGCATAGTAGGCCGAGAAGCTGGGCTTGTCTCGTCATTAGAGCTGCTAATTCAGCTTCTATTGTGAGTCAGTTCACGTTTTCAACGATTGAAATGCTTAAGCAATGTGATGATGTTCTCTTTCCAGTTTAAATACTGCTGCCAGTTGAAGGCGATTTAAGCCGCAGTCGCAGCAAGGCCCACACGAAGTGCAGCCACAAACCCATCCAGATGAAAGGCTCAATCCAATCAGGCGTTTGCGCAGCCTCGTATTTCTGAAAATAGCGCCACAAACTGCGATGCTTTTGCCATTCAACCCATGCCGGTTTGGTTAGTCCGGAAGCACCACGAACATGTATGACACGCACGCTGTTATCCACCAGCACCTCATAACCTGCAAGCCTTACGCGACGACACAAATCCAGATCTTCCGCATGCAGACGGTAGCCATGATCAAAGCCACCGATATGATGGAATACAGTCGCCGGCATCATCATCAATGCGCCCGAACACGCTTCGACAATCTGCACTTTATTCTCGGGATCACGTCCCATGTAGATCAAATCCAGATCGGCATTATTTTTAAACAGTGACATTAACGAAAGATCAAAACGCCTCGCGGCACGATCGACAACGCCACGCTCATCTACAAGATCAACCCCGATTAGACCTGCACCGGCATGTTCTATGGCGCTGTCACGCAATCTGGAAAGACTATCGGGCTCGACGTAGGCATCGGGATTCAGAAAAACCAGCCAT